>CAJAHZ010000264.1 GCA_903939665.1 uncultured Pseudomonadota bacterium
AAACACCGCGTGCTCCTCGATCTGCCAACGCAAACCGACAGGCGTGATGTCGCCGAGCGGATAGCGCAATGCGGCAAGCAGAACATCGCGCCGACAAATCTGCCGCGTGCCGCACGAGGCCAGTACACGCGCTCCGTCGGCTTCCGGCAACTGGCACAACGCGGCGTCCAGATCGCCCGCGTCCACCCGCCCCTGCTTGAACAACTCCCGGCAGAGGGCTTCGGCAAGCCATGGCGTTGCACCGATCAGCCGTCCGGCCTCGGCAAGCGCCCTCTCGAAAGGCAGGTGCTGAAATCCATGCAGTGTGTTGTGATGAACGAAATCGCGCAGCGGCGCCTGCGCCGGCAGCACATGTTCGAGGCGCTGCAGACAAGCCTGCAGACGGGCCGCAATGGCGACATCGACGGATTCAGGCGCGACCGGCTGCTGAACGGGATTCATATCAGCCTCCGAACTGACGCGCCAGCTGCGCGACCGAAGCTGCCAGCAGCCCGGACAGGGGCGCCGGACAAAAGCCGATGAACACAATGCCGGTGGCAAGCAAGCCGGCGGTCACCACCTCGACCCGGTCAAGATCGGCAAAAGCAGCGATCCCTGGGCGGCTGGGCGACGCGCTGCCAGACGCCCGCTCCGGCCCGGTCGACAAGCGGCGAACGACACGCAGGGCATAGGCCGCGCTGATCAGCATGCCGATCGAGAGGACGACCAGCCAGCCGCCCCAGCGCCCGAAGCCGCCACTCAGGACATGCAACTCGGCAACAAACCCGGCGCTACCCGGCAGCCCGACTGCTGCGAGAAACGCGAAGACAAGGCAGGCAGCGAAGCGTGGCGCGCTGCGGTTGAGCGATCCATAAGCGGCGAGATCACAGGTTTGCGAGCGCTCCTGCAGCAAGCCGATCAACAGGAAGAGCAGGCCTGCTGCCAACCCATGCGCGACCATCTGCATTACTGCACCGGTCAAGCCGGCGGCGTTGAGTGTCGCAATGCCGAGCAGGACGACCCCCATGTGCGAAATTGACGAATAGGCGACGATGGCTTTCAGATGCGTCTGCCGCCAGGCGAGAACGGCGCCGTAGATAATGCCGACCAGGGCCAGCGCCGCCAGCCAGTCCTGCAGCGCGAGGGCGGCGCCCGGCAGCATGCCGACGGCACGGATCAGCCCATAGGCACCCATTTTTTGCAAAACGCCGGAGAGCAGGATGGCCACCGGGCTCGGCGCCTCGACATCGGCCAGCGGCAGCCAGCCATGCATGAAGACGATCGGCATTTTGACGCCGAAGCCAATCAGCAGTCCGGAAAAAATAAGGATTTGCGTCTTGACGGGCAGACTGGCGCCGCCCGTGGCCATGTCCGCCATGGCAAAACTATGCTCCGGTGCGGCGTCGTAAAGCAGAAGAAAAGCGACCAGCATGAACACCGACCCCCCCATCGTGTACAGCACGAAGTTGAGCGCCGCCCGGTGGCGATTGGGGCCACCGAGCCGGTCAATCAGAAAGAACAGCGGGATCAGCGTCAACTCCCAGAAAACATAGAAGAGCGACCAGTCGCGCGCCGTGAACACGCCGAGCACGGCCGATTCAAGAACCAGGATCAGCACGTAATAGACTTTGGCGCCGCTGCGGATGCCACCCGAGGCGAGCACCGCGACAAAGGTCAGCAGCGTCGCGAGCAGAACCATGGGCAGCGAAAAACCGTCCACCCCCAAGGCAAAGCTCGAACCGACGCGGGGATTCCACGGCCGCGTTTCAAAAAACTGGAACCCGGCAACGCCCAGCTCGAAGCCGGCCAGCACCCACCACGAACAGAGCACCGCAGCCCCTGCCACCAACGCCGCCACATGGCGCAGCAGATCGACATTGCGGCTCGGCAGCACGGTAAGCAACAGCGCGCCGAACAAAGGCAGAAGCAGCAGGACTTTCAGCACCGGCGTCCGCCCGCTTCGGGCATCAGGCCCGCGCCTGTTGAGTTTCTTTTTTTCATTGCCTTGAATTATGCCAGTATTACCGGTCAGCCCGGGCCACGAAAGCCTTCTGGACAAGTCATCATGCACAAAACAATCTGCCGCCACCTGCGCATCACCGGCCACGTGCAGGGCGTCGGCTACCGCTGGTCGCTGTGCGCAAGAGCCGAAGCTCTTGGCCTTGCCGGATGGGTGTGCAACCGGCGCGACGGCAGCGTCGAAGCCCTCGTCTACGGACCGCCCGAAGCCGTCGAGGCACTGACCGGCTGGGCGCATGACGGGCCACCGTCGGCCCACGTCGAAGGCGTCGTCTGCAACGACCAGCCCGTCGCCGATGGCGAGACCCTGACGCGATTCGAACAGCGCCCGACGCGCTAAGCCACGTCTGCAGCAGCAAATTTGTCGGGAACTTACAGACCGGCTATCCTGACTAATGTTTGCTGGGCGCCACGCCCCGAAGCTTTTATCACCCCGCCATCAACCAAAAACCAGTTTAAGGAGAAAAAACATGGCTGTTCTCGTCGGCAAGCAAGCCCCCGATTTCACCGCAACCGCCGTAATGGGCAACAATGAAATCCGGGAGTTCACGCTCTCGAAGGAAACCAAGGGCAAATACGCAGTCATCTTCTTCTACCCGCTCGACTTTACCTTTGTCTGCCCGTCCGAACTGATCGCCTTCGATCATCGTCTGGCCGAATTCAAGGAACGCGGCGTTGAAGTGATCGGCATCTCGATCGATTCGCAATTCACCCACCTCGCCTGGAAAAACACCCCGGTCAACAATGGCGGCATCGGTCAGGTCCAGTACCCGCTGATCGCCGACATCAAGCACGAAATCTGCCGCGCCTACGACGTCGAATTCGGTGCCGCCGGCGTTGCTTTCCGTGGCTCGTTCCTGATCGACAAAAAGGGAACCGTGCGTCACCAGGTCGTTAACGATCTGCCACTCGGTCGCAACGTCGACGAAATGCTGCGCATGGTTGATGCCCTGCAATTCACCGAAGAGCACGGTGAAGTCTGCCCGGCCGGCTGGAACAAGGGCAAGGCCGGCATGAAGGCTTCGACTGCGGGCGTTGCTGAATACCTGGCCGAGCACGCAAAGGAGCTGTAATCGCAGGAAAATAAAAAAGCCCCGCCGAGAAATCGGCGGGGCTTTTTTATTTGGCTTGGGGTTGCGCTGCTTACAGATGCAGCCCAGGGTGACTTTGACCCATTACCCTCTGGCACGCCCGAAAATGGCCGATGCCTCATCCGAGACCTGACTCTCACGCTTGCCGACGAGGCCGCCGAAGTAGTTGGCCCACTCATCATCTGAAATCGCCATCTCGACGATCGTCGTCTTGCGCGACTCGACCAGCCGCCGCCGCTCTTTGTCATTGGGGAGCGGAAGATCAAGCTGCCGACGGTCCTGACCGCATCTTCTTTCGTGGGTAACTGTCATTTCGATCACATCTCCAAGGGCACAACTAATCATAGGTCCCCTCCGGGATTTTGGATGTGACTAATTTAACGAGTTGACAAAATATATCGCCCCACGCACGACGGAGACCGCGGGGCGATCAAATCTTCGCCAGACGCCTTAACGACAAGCCCGACTGCGCCGTGACCGAACGACCCAACAGACCACCAACGGAAGAAATCAGGGACTGCCCAAGATAAGCCTGGGCGCAGGCTTCTTTTTGGCTACTTTTTCTTGGCAAGACAAGAAAAAGTACGCCCGCCCGTCAGGGGCGGAACACAGCCTCTCAGAAAAACCTACGGCCGAGAACCTTCCCCCACCCCACAAGTCGAATACCCGCCACAACCTTGTAAAATAGCGGCCATCACACCGCAACCGAGCACTCATTTTCGAACACCCAAAAGACCCCATGAAAACCAATCCCCTGCTCGACTTCTCCGGCCTCCCCCGTTTCGACACAGTCACCCCTGCCGACGTCCAGCCAGCCATCAGCCAGTTGCTCGACCAGAGCCGAAAGCTCGTTGAACAACTGACTAGCGACGATACTCCAGCCACTTGGGATAACTTTGCCGTACCGCTGACCGACAACATCGAACAACTGTCCCGTGCCTGGGGCATTGTCGGCCACCTGCATTCGGTCAACGACATTCCGGAATGGCGCGAAGCCTACAACGGGATGTTGCCGGAAGTCTCGCGTTTCTACGCCGAACTTGGCCAGAACCTGAAGCTCTTTGCCAAGTACAAAACAATTCGCGAAGGCAATGAATACGCCAGCCTTTCTGTGGCC
>CAJAHZ010000265.1 GCA_903939665.1 uncultured Pseudomonadota bacterium
ACCACCGTTCGCATTCCGGACCGTCTCGAACAGACGCTGGCGCAGTATTGCGTCGAAGCGCGGCGCGGCAAGGCCGCCCTTGCCGAGAAGCACGGGCGAAAACATTTCCGGCGGGTTTGAAGCTGATGACTGCAGCGAACCATTCCCGTCTATTTACCGATCTTTCGGCTGATCTTTCAGCACTTGACAGCGCCGGCCTGCGCCGCCGCCGGCGCACGCTGGAAGCGCCCTGCGGGCCGCTGGCGGTGGTCGGCGGGAGGCAACTGGTCAGCTTCTGCAGCAACGACTATCTGGGGCTGGCCAATGACCCGGCGCTCGTCGAGGCGGCCTGCGCCGGCGCGAAAAGCTGGGGCGTCGGCAGTGGCGCATCGCATCTGGTGAGCGGCCACCTTGCCCCGCACCAAGCACTGGAACAGCAGTTGGCAAGCTTCACCGGTTTGCCCCGCGCCCTGCTCTTCTCGACCGGTTACATGGCCAATCTTGGCGTTGTTCCGGCGCTTGTCGGGCGCGGCGATGCGGTGTTCTCCGACAAACTCAACCACGCTTCGCTGATCGACGCCATCCAGCTTTCGCGCGCCGAAAGCAAACGCTATCCGCACGCTGATCTGGCTGCGCTTGAGCGCCTGCTCGCGGTGAGCAAAGCCAAACGCAAGCTGATCCTCACCGATGCCGTGTTCAGCATGGACGGCGACCTCGCGCCGCTACCGGAGTTGCTGGCGCTGGCCGAGCGCTTCGACGCCTGGCTGATGGTCGACGACGCCCACGGCTTTGGCGTGCTTGGCCCCCAGGGGCGCGGCAGCCTGGCGCATTGCCAACTGCCGCACTCGCAACGCATTATTTACATGGGCACGCTGGGCAAAGCGGCCGGTGCTTCGGGCGCCTTTGTCGCCGCACAGGAGGCGGTCGTCGAGTGGCTGCTGCAGCGTGCCCGAACCTATATCTTTACGACCGGATCGAGCCCGCTCATCGCTTGCGCACTACTCGCCAGCCTTGATCTGATCGAGAACGGCGATACGCGGCGTGAACATTTGTGGCAACTCACCGCGCAACTGCGCGACGGGCTGGCGGGAACGCGCTGGCAACTGCTGCCTTCGCCAACCGCAATCCAGCCAGTCATCATCGGCGACAACTTCGAAGCGCTGCGCATCGCCAACGCGCTGTACGAGCGTGGGCTATGGGTGCCGGCAATCCGTCCGCCGACCGTACCGAAGGGTACGGCACGCCTGCGCGTATCGCTGACCGCCGCCCACAGCACGGCGCAGGTGGCGATGCTGGTCGACGCGCTGAAGGCGCTGGCGTGATTCGCTCAATCATCGGCAATGGCCCCGACCTCGCGCTGATCCACGGCTGGGGGCTGGGCAGCGCGACCTGGCAGCCGGTGACCGAAGCGCTCGCACAACGTTGCCGCGTGCATCTGGTCGACCTGCCGGGCTATGGCGAAGCGCCGGCTGATTCCGGCGACTTCGCGCAAACAGCCCAATCGCTCATCGATGCCCTGCCCGACGGCATCGCGCTCTGCGGCTGGTCGCTCGGCGGCATGCTGGCCTTGCAGGCCGCCCGGCTCGCGCCGCAGAAAATCGCCCGGCTGATCCTTGTCGGCAGCACACCGAGCTTCATGCAACGCCCGGACTGGCCGGCAGCGCAACCGCCCGATCTGCTCGACACCTTTGCCGACGCCATCACCCGCGACGCCGCGGCGACGCTGCAGCGCTTCATCGCACTGCTTAATCAGGGCGATGCGCAGGCCAGACCGATCAGCCGCGCCCTCACTGGCCGGATGCTTGGCGGCGCGCTGCCCGATCCGGCAACACTGAGCAGCGGCCTCGGCTGGCTGCGCGATGTCGATCTGCGCGCCACGATCCCGTCGATTGCCACGCCGACGCTGCTCATCCACGGCGAGCGCGACCCCTTGATGCCGCTCGCTGCCGCACAGTGGCTGCAAGCGCAGTTGCCCAATGCGCGGCTCGATGTCTTCGCCGCAAGCGCCCACGCCCCCTTCCTCGCCGACCCCGAACGCTTCGTCGCACGAGTGAGCGACTTCTGCCATGAAAAATGAACCCGCTACCGACTAAACAACGCGTCCGCGAGTCATTCGACCGCGCCGCCGCCTCCTACGATGCCGCCGCCGTGCTGCAGCGGCAGGTATGCGAGCTGCTGCTTGCCGGACTCGAACTCCCGATCGACAGCGGCCCGGCGATTCTCGACGCCGGCTGCGGCACGGGCTATGGCGCCCGCCTGCTGCGTTCGCGCTGGCCAACGGCCCACCTGACCGTCGCCGATTTCGCGCCAGCCATGCTCGATCTCGCCCGCGACGCAGCCGATGCCTGCTTTGCGGCAGACATCGAAATGCTGCCCTTCAGCAACCAGCGTTTCGACGCCTGGTGGTCGAGCCTGACCATCCAGTGGTGCGCGACCGACACCGTGTTCGCCGAAGCGGCCAGAGTGCTGCGACCACAAGGACGGCTTGCGGTGAGCACGCTCGGTCCCGGCACCTTTCACGAATTGCGCGCGGCCTTCAGCAAGGTTGACCGCTATCGCCATACCCTGCCCTTCAGCGAGCCGACAGCGATCGGCGAAGCGTTGCGCGGCGCCGGATTCTCCGCCATCGCGCTGCGCCGGGAAGCACTGACCCTGCACTATCCCGACCTGAAAACGCTGCTGCGCGCCGTCAAGGCGATTGGCGCCAATGCAGTCGGCGAAGGCGCGCGCAGCGGCATGATGGGCCGCAACGCCTGGCAGGCGCTGGAAGCCGCCTACGAGGCACAACGCACGCCAGAAGGCCTGCCCGCTACTTATGACGTTATCCTTGCCTACGCCGAAAAATGAAGACAAACGCAAATCCCGCCTGGTTTATCACCGGCACCGATACCGAAGTCGGCAAGACCTTTGTTGCCTGCGCACTGCTGCACGCGCTGCGCCAAACGGGATTGAGCGCGATCGGCATGAAGCCGGTCGCCGCGGGCCTTGATGCGGAAGGAAAGAACGACGATGTCGAGCAACTGATTGCCGCGTCCTCATTGCTCGCGCCGCGCGACCTGATCAACCCCTATGTCTTCGCCGCCGCCGTCGCGCCGCACATCGCGGCAGCGGACGAAGGCCGGACAATCGAACTGGCGCGCATCGTCGCAGCCTTCGAGCAACTGCGCACGCTGGCCGATGCCGTGTTGGTCGAAGGCGTTGGCGGTTTCTGCGTACCGCTCGGCGCCGACTTCGACACCGCCGACCTCGCCGTGGCGCTCGATCTGCCGATCATCCTCGTCGTCGGCATGCGCCTCGGCTGCATCAGCCACGCACTGCTGACCGAACAGGCAATCACCGCGCGCGGCCTGACGCTGGCCGGCTGGGTCGCCAACTGCATCGATCCGGCAATGTCACGCTTTGATGAAAATCTGGCAGCGTTGAAAGAACGTATCAGCGCGCCGTTGCTTGGCGTTGTGGCCCATGGCACGACGCCAGAACAGGCGGCCAAAACACTGAATATCGCCGGCAACAAGGTGCACAGCGGCGGTTAACGCGACGCGACGTCCTGCCAACCGGTGAGAAAACAATGCTCCCGCTCATGGCTATCCACCCCGCCGTAAATCAGGACGGGCTTTAGGGTTAGCGTGTCTCCGGTGAATTTTTGCCATTTATTCAGCCCGCCCGTCCAGTCCGAAGCGAAGGTGCTACCGGATTTAATCTCCACCGCCTGCATCTCGGCCAGAGACAAGGGCAGGAGTTCCACTCGCCCAATCCGGCCAGCCAGCGATTGGTTCATACCGGCAATCAGATCAAACTGGGCCGATCCGGCCAGTACAAACTGCCCCATGACCGGTCGTTCATCAACCAGCCCCTGCAACAATGACAACAAGCCCGGACAACGCTGTACCTCATCCAGAATCGCCCCCTCGGGAAAGCGCGCCAGAAAGCGCTTGGGGTCATGCTCGGCAAAATCCCGTTCGTCCGGATTTTCCAGAGAGACATAAGGTTTGTCGGAAAAACAGG
>CAJAHZ010000266.1 GCA_903939665.1 uncultured Pseudomonadota bacterium
GCCGATGCGATAGCCCCCGCTCTTGAACATATCGTCCGCTCGCCCCTGATACCAGAAATAAGCGTCCTCGTCCGCCTTCGCCAGATCACCGGTCAGCCCCCAGCCTGCATTCTCCCCCGCGCCGATGAACTTCGCAGCCGTCGCTTCGGGGGCTTTCCAGTATTCGAGCATGAGCACCGGATCGTTCTGACCATTGCACTGCCGATGCACGGCCACCTCGCCCACCTCGCCTGCCGGCAATTCATTGCCTTCGGCATCGACTATCGCGACCCGATGCCCGGGATAGGCGCGCCCCATTGCCCCCGGCCTGACCGCCCATTTGGCCGCGCAGTTGCCGACCACGTAGTTCATTTCGGTCTGCCCGAACATCTCATTGATGCTCACCCCGAGCTTTTCCCTCGCCCAGTGAAAAACGGCCTCACCGACCGGTTCGCCGGCGCTCATGATGCTGCGCAAATTGAGATCGTATTTCGCTTTCGGATCAGGCACGGCCTGCATCATCATTTTGAGTGCCGTGGGAAACAGGAAGGTATTGCGCACCCCATACTTCTCGATCAGCGCAAAGGCCTTCGCTGCATCAAAACGCCCCTTGTAGGCAAGCAGCGGCATGCCGAAGTGCCAGGTCGGCAGAAGCACGTCCCACAAGCCGCCGGTCCATGCCCAGTCGGCCGGCGACCAGAACATGTCGCGTCGCTGCGGAAAAAAATCGTGCGAGCAGACGTAACCGCTCAGGTTGCCGATCAGCGTGCGGTGCGCCATCAACGCGCCCTTCGGATTGCCGGTCGTACCGCTGGTATAAATGATCACCGCGGGATCGTCAGCCGCCGTATCAACTGGCGCATAGCGCGTCGACGCATGCTCAAGCACTTCGCTCCATCGCTTGACGCCCGACGCCTCCTGCTGGCCGACACCGATCACCTGCCGGAGGTCGGGCAAGCGATCACGCAATTCGGCGAGTTTAGGCAGGGTGTTTTCATCGACGATCGCGACATGCGCGCCGGAATCGGCCAAGCGAAACTCAAGCGCGTCCGGCCCGAACAAATGCGAAAGGGGCACCGCGACCGCGCCCATCTGATAGATCGCCACATGCGCGATGGCGGCCTCCGGGCATTGCGGCAGGATGATTGCGACGCGGTCGCCGCGCAGCGTGCCGAGGGCAGCCAGCACGTTGGACAGTCGATTGGCGTCGCGCTGAATATCCCAGAAAGTATGCGCCGAGGTGAAACCGTCTTCATCCTCGTAATACAGCGCAAAGCGGCTGCGATCTTCCGCCCAGCGGCCACAGACATCAACGCCGATATTGAAGCGTTCGGGCACTTGCCAGCGAAAGGACTGGCAGAACTCGGCGTAGCTGGCGGCGTCTGCGTCGAGCTTCATGCACAGGTTCGATGGAAAAAACTACTCACCGCTGTTGTAATTTTCAA
Organism: uncultured Pseudomonadota bacterium; assembly: GCA_903939665.1. Taxonomy (GTDB): domain Bacteria; phylum Pseudomonadota; class Gammaproteobacteria; order Burkholderiales; family Rhodocyclaceae; genus CAJBIL01. The sequence continues at coordinate 1,425 of CAJAHZ010000266.1, forward strand.
GAACGACGTCAATCAGCTCCGGCAATTCGTGCTCATGAAGACCCAACTCCGACAGGACTTGCTTGCGGACAGACGCCCATTCGACGTTGCCTAGATTCTGGTCCTGATGATAGAGATGAACCGCCAGTTGCAGGATAGCGACCATCGTGAGCGCTGTATGGTTTTCAAGGTGATCCATGTCGTGATGAAAACGGATCGCGTCACAGATAAAATCCGGCAACTTCCAGTGCCGTCCGACAAGATAGCCGACCACGCAATGATCAGCGTTGAAGCGCGCGTCCTCTTCTGCGATATCCGTCCAGCGACCCGGCTCATCGAGATGCATGGTCTTGCAATAGGTAGAAAAGCGCTGCATCAGCACCGGCACGCCGCAGTCGTGGAAAACGCCGGCCAGATAAGCCTGGTCGGGGAAAATATTGCAGACCGAAATACGCTCCTCGGCAATCAGCATGGCGAGATGGGCAATCGCTTGCGAACGCAGCCAAAACGCCTCGAAAGCCTTCTGGTTATGCTTGCCCGGCGGTGTCGAGGACAGCGCAATGGCCTGCACCAGATTGCATGTTTCCCTGATGCCGACCGCCTGCAGAATATGCTCAATCGACGTAAACGGCTGATAGCGATGGTAGGCCGCGCTTTGCACGACCTTGAACAGCATCGCGCCGACCCCAGGGTCGGCGGAGATGATTCGTGACAGCGCACGGAGATTGGTTTCCCCGCGCAGAACAAACTCTTGCAACTCTTCCAGCACGCGGGGCTGCAGCGGGATTTTCACCCCCCTCTCGAGCAATCGCTTGACGGCAAGGTTTTCGCTGTCGGAAAGTGTCGCCAGGATTGCCTTGTCGAATGCCATATTTGCCTTTTAGCTGGCGAGCCTCTCGTCGATCAGTTCGATCCAGTGCCGCACTGGTGTCGCACTGCCGCTTTGCAGGTGGGTCTGGCAACCGATGTTAGCGGTAACAAACACCGACGGCGAACCGGCACCCAGCGCAGCAAGCTTATTGTCGCGCAATTGCTTTGAGAGTTCGGGCTGGGTAATCGAATACGTTCCAGCCGAGCCACAACACAAATGCGGATCAGCCACCGGCGAGAGCTCATAACCGGCGGCAGCCAGCAGGGATTCTACGACACCGCGGATTTTCTGCCCATGCTGCAAGGTGCAAGGCGAATGAAAAGCCACGCGCTGGCCGACACCGGCGCTGGCAATGCGCAACAGTTCGACGAGTCGCGCCTGCTCGGCGGCGATCACCTCCGAGGCATCGCGCGTCAGCGCCGCAACGCGCGCGGCTTTTGCGGCATAGGCCGCGTCGTGCTTGAGCATATCCCCGTACTCCCGGACATGCGCACCGCAGCCCGATGCCGTCATGACAATCGCTTCAACGCTACCGCTCTCGATATGCGGCCACCAGGCATCGATCACGCGGCGCATATCGTCAAGCGCCTGCTCCTGCGCGTTGAGGTGATAGCGCAGGGCACCGCAACATCCGGCGCCGACCGGCTCGAACAACTCGATACCGAGCTTGTCGAGCACGCGGGCGGTCGCCGCATTGGTATTCGGCGTCAGCGTCGGCTGCACGCACCCGGCCAGCGCGATCATGCGCCGCTTGTGCCCCTGCGGCTGAGGCCAGGGCTTGAGCGCTCCCTCGGCCGGCGTTGGCACCTTGTCGGCCAGCACGCTCGGCAACAGCGGGCGCACCCATTGGCCGATCTTGACCACCGGCTTGAAAATCCACGGGCGCGGCAGCGCCTCGCAGAGCAGAAACCGCGTTGCCTTGGCGACGACCGAGCGCCCGACCCGCTTCTCCATGACGTCGCGCCCGATATCGAGCAGACGGTGATATTTGACGCCGGACGGACAGGTCGTCTCGCAGGAGCGGCAGCTCAGGCAGCGATCAAGGTGAAGCTGCGTTTTCGCGCTCACCGGCTGACCTTCAAGCATCTGCTTGATCAGATAAATGCGACCGCGCGGCCCATCGAGCTCGTCGCCGAGCAACTGATAGGTGGGACAAACCGCGGTGCAAAAGCCGCAATGCACACAAGTGCGCAAAATGGCGTCGGCCTCGCGCCCCTCGGGCGTGTCCTTGATGAAATCGGCAAGATTGGTTTGCATGGTCAGAAATCCGGGTACATCCGCCCAGGGTTGAAAACCCCCTGCGGATCGAAAGCGTTCTTGAGGTTACGATGGATGCGTGCAAGCGGCGCGCTGAGGGGCTGAAAAACACCCACCGAGCTTTTCAACGCAGCATCGGCGCGGAACAAGGTGGCGTGGCCGCCGGCCTTCTCCGCCGCACTGCGGATCGCTGACGGATCGCCGCCGCGCAACCAGCGCAAGGCACCGCCCCACTCGATCAAGGTCGAACCCAGCCCTTGCGGTGGGGTGACCGAAGCGACGGAAAGACGCCACAGAGGTGCATCTCCGGCGAAAAAACCATGCGTTTGCTCGCGCAACGAAGACCAGAACGCGGCGGCATCGGGTAACACCTCGCCGCCCAGTTTTTGCTGCGCGGTAGCGACGGCTGCAGCCGCACCCGACAGGCGCAGCGTCAGCACGCCGTCGCTCCAGGCCGACGCGGAAATGGGTAAAGGCTTGCCGCCCCACAGATTGAGTTGCTCGATTGCCTCGGCCTGACTCATCGCAAAGCGCAGCGTCGCCTCGGCCACCGGCAGGGGCAACACCTTGAGCGAAACCTCAAGCAACACGCCGAGCGTGCCCATGCTGCCGGCCATCAAACGCGGCACGTCATAGCCGGCAACGTTTTTCATCACCTGCCCGCCAAACGACAGCAACTCGCCCTTGCCACTCAGCATTTTCACGCCCAGAACGAAGTCGCGCACGGCACCAACCGCCGGCCGGCGTGGCCCGGACAAGCCGGCGGCAAGCATCCCGCCGACCGTTGCGCCCGCGCCAAAATGCGGCGGCTCGAAAGACAGGCACTGACCGCGCTCGGCGAGCGTCGACTCCAGCGCGGTGAGCAGCGTTCCGGCGCGCACCGTCACCACC
>CAJAHZ010000267.1 GCA_903939665.1 uncultured Pseudomonadota bacterium
ATAACTGATCCGCAGGTCATTCAAGAGCAAGGTCGCGCATTTGTAAACGTCGAGGATCGATCATACGCCCCCCGAACGAATAAACGCTATTTGACAATTTGTTGCAATGAAGGATGGACGTCTGACTGCGTTCCTCTTCGGTCAATTTTTCGCCTGCGCTCAGTCAGCCGCGCTCAACGCGATTTCGCCCGGCATGTTTGGCCTGATAGAGCGCGTTATCGGCGCGGGCGAGCAGGCTATCCAGGCTGTCGCCCACCTGCAGCAAGGCGACACCGATGCTGACCGTGAAGCGAATCGGTGCGCTGTGATGAAAAACAAAACTGGCCTGCTCCACCGCTGCCCGTACGCGCTCGGCGATATGCAAGGCGGCCTCAAGGCCGGTTTCCGGCAGCACGACGGCAAACTCTTCGCCGCCGATTCGCCCGAGCAGATCGACGGCGCGTGTTTCCTTGCCCAGCACCCGGGAAAAAACCCGCAGCGCCTCGTCGCCCGCCGCGTGGCCGTGCTGATCGTTGATCCGCTTGAAAAAATCGATATCGAGCATCAATACGGCAAGATCCCGATTGAAACGATCGGCACGCCGCAGTTCGCCCTCTGCGCTGTCCATGAAATGAGAACGACTGCCGAGCCCGGTGAGTTGATCGGTGGTGGCCAGCCGCTTCAACTCGGAGACCTGCTGCCAGCGCTCGACGGCCACCGAAGCCAGCCGGGTGCCGTGCGAAATGGCCAGCATATCGTTGTAATCGGGCGTGCGTGGCTCACGATAATAGATGGCAAAAGTGCCCAGTACCTTGCTACCGGCTGAAGAGAACGGCGTCGACCAGCAAGCCCGCAAACCGTATTGTTCGGTCAGCTCACGATAGTCGGCCCACAGCGGGCTGCTGGAAATATCCGGGACAATGACCTGCTCGCCAGTATAGGCCGCCGTACCGCAGGAGCCGACCGAAGGGCCGATGGCAACACCATCGATCGCCCGCGAATAGGCCGCGGGCAAGCTTGGCCCGGCGGCATGCCGCAAATGCACGCCATCGGGATCAAGCAGAAGCACCGAGCAAAGCGCGCCGGGCAAATGGGTTTCCATGCGCTTGCACAAGGCCTCAAGCACCACATTCAATTCGGCGCCGCAGGCGATCAACTCAAGCACATGATGACCGCTCACCAACAGCGCGTCGGCACGCTTCCAGTCGGTCACATCCATCGAGGCGCAAATCAACAAGGACTCGCCTTCGACCTCGATGAAACGCTTGTGGGAAAGCAGCATGCGGCCACCCGGCAGCACTTCTTCGCGAACCAGCGTGCGTTCGGCCAGACGTACCCGAACATCGTCTTCGACATGCCGGCTGGCGATTTCTGCCGAAAACAACTCGGCATCGGTTCTCCCGATAATGTCGGCCAGAGGACGACCGAACGTCTGTGCTGTCATTTCATTGGCGACGATCAAGCGCCCCTGATCGTCCTTGACGAAGACATTGATCGGCAGCGCATTGAGAATAGCCTCGGTTAGACCGATCTGGCGGATGACCTCGCGGCGGGTTTCGCGAAGCCTTGCCGTCTGCTGCTCCAACTCCGCCAGCAAGCCATTGACGTACTCATGGGCAACGCTGTCGAGAATATCGCCGAAGGTGAGCAAGGCGACCAGCGCCTGCTGCTCATCGACGACCCCGAGATGCCGAATGTTGTTTTGCGCAAACAGGTCACGTGCCTGAAACAGCGTCGAATCGCGATGGATTGTCAGCAAGGGGAAACTGGCCAGTTCGCCCGCGGTCACCTCGACCTGTCGCGCGCCCAGCGCACCGATCACATCACGCGTCGTGATGATTCCACAGCGCTCGCCATCGCGCACCACCAGCGCATCCAGCCGGCGAGCGACCATCAGTTCACGCACTTCCGAGAAACGCATGTCGGCACCGATACAGACTGGCGCTTCATGAATGATTGAGCCGACGTTTCGCGCATGAATAAAGAAGGCGACGCCTTGATGCTGCACCACATCGGTCTGTGAAATCATGCCCATATGACGGCCCTCAGCATCGACCACCAGCAAATGATGCACGCCTTCCTGGCGCAGGCATCGTGCGGCCTCGCCCAACGATGTTGCCTGCGGCACGGTTTTTACTGGCGAGCTCATGAATGCAGCGATCGGCTGATCAAGATCGCCGAGCAGCAACCATGGGCCCGATAGCGCGTCAGTTTCGGTCCAGATACCAACGGCCAGGCCATCCTCCACGATGAGGATCGAGCCGCAATGGGCATCGCGCATCATCACGGCCGCCTCGCCGACCGAAGTTGCCGGCCCGCACTCCAGCAGATTGCGGGTCATGAAATCCGCCACGGGAAGATCAAGACTCATGGTTCAATACTCCGGTACTCAAGCGCGACAACTTCGACTTCCCGCCAGCCAACGGGGCTCTGAAAACGCACCGTATCGCCTTCGCGCGACTTGAGCAAGGCGCGCGCCAGCGGCGATACCCAACTGATCCTGTTGCGGCTGAAATCAGTCTCGTCGACACCAACGATCTGATAGGCCTGCTCCAGCCCCTGCTCATCGGCAATCGTTACGGTCGCCCCAAAAAATACCTGATCGGCACTTTCCTGGCGCGCCGGATCGACGATCTGTGCGATATCGAGCCGCTTGGTCAGAAAGCGAATGCGCCGGTCAATCTCGCGCAACCGCTTCTTGCCGTAGATGTAATCGCCATTTTCCGAACGGTCGCCATTGGAAGCCGCCCAATGCACGACCTCGACGATCTTCGGCCGCTCGACGCGCAGCAGATGGTCGCACTCGGCTTTCAGACGCGCATACCCACCGGGCGTGATGTAGTTAACGCCCTGCGGCAGCTGGGGCGTCGACTCAAGCGCTTCGTCGTCGTCCGTGTCGGTTTCTCTGGTAAATGCCTTGCTCATGAAACAAGGCTAGCAGAAATTCAAAACGAAGATTTATTCCAGATCAAGAACAGCAAGCGTTGCGAGAACAAGCGACGCCGAGGACGAGCGCTCAGTTGCCAGCAACGCGGCGAAAGAAAGCACGGCGCGAAGGATCAGGCTGATCGGCATCAGCCGTGGCAGGAGGCGGCAGTGCAGACGCTTCGCTCGCCGCCGGTACGGCAAAAATGGCGACCAGCGCCGCTTCTGCCGCCGCTCTGGCAGCTTCCTGCGAGTCGAACTGACTGACCTGGGTAATCAATGCGCAGTACTGGTAGGCAGGAATCTCGGCTGAGGCATCGTCGTCGGCAATGAACTCCAGTTCGCCTGCCGGGAAGGCGATATTGCAGCGCTCGCCGGAAGGGCGGTCGGACCATAGCTCGCCACCGCCGGGCAAGACGAAGAGGTTGAGAAACCACGGGGTG
>CAJAHZ010000268.1 GCA_903939665.1 uncultured Pseudomonadota bacterium
CCCCTCCCCCGGCAAGCACTTTCCGGTTAGCATTAGCCCATGGCTGAAAGAAAAATTCTCGTTGTCGACGACGACCAAAGGCTGCGCGACCTGCTGCAACGCTACCTCGGCGAACAGGGCTTTGTCGTCAAGACGGCGGAGAACGGCGGTGCAATGGACAAATGGCTGGCCCGCGAAAGCTTTGACCTGATCGTTCTTGACCTGATGCTGCCGGGCGAAGACGGGCTGTCGATCTGCCGCCGCCTGCGCACCGGCGATGCACATCAGGCGGTGATCATGCTCACCGCCAAGGGCGACGAAATCGACCGCATTGTCGGCCTCGAAATGGGTGCCGACGACTACCTGCCCAAACCCTTCAACCCGCGCGAGTTGGTGGCCCGCATCCAGGCCGTGCTGCGCCGGCAGGTTTCTGCGGTACCCGGCGCGCCAAGCGCTGAAGACAAGCTGGTCAGCTTCGGCGGGGTCGAGGTCGATCTGGCAACACGCACCCTGAAACGGGGTGATGAATTCCTGCCGCTCACCACCGGTGAATTCGCCGTACTCAAGGCACTGCTCCAGCATCCGCGCCAACCGCTCTCGCGCGACCGGCTGATGACGCTGGCACGAGGCCGCGAACAAGGCCCTTACGACCGCGCCATCGACGTTCAGGTATCGCGCCTGCGCAAGCTGATCGAGCCCGACCCGGCCACGCCGCGTTATCTGCAGACCGTTTGGGGCTTCGGGTACGTGTTCATCCCCGATGGTTTGAGCAAATGACCTTGCTCCCGCGCACGCTGCTGGTGCGCACTTTTTTGCTCGTCAGCTTGCTCCTTTTTGTTACCGTTGCCACTTGGTCAACGCTGTTTGCGCTGGCCGAACGCGAGCCGCGCGCCCGGCAACTCGCGCAGTTGACGGTCAGCGTGGTTAACCTCACCCGCGCTGCTCTGGTTTCTGCCGACCCCGTCAAGCGACGCGATCTCCTGCGCGACCTCGCCGACCGCGAGGGCGTTCGCCTCTACCCGGTCGAGCCCACCGACGTGTTGGAAGCCCTGCCCGAAAAGCCTTTTTTCAGGCTGATGCGTGACGCAGCACAAGCCCAGCTCGGCCCCAACACGCGCTTTGCCAGCTCGGTTAATGGACAGCAGGGAATCTGGGCCAGCTTCTCGATCGACGAGGAAGGACAAAGCACTGACCCAGCCGGCGAAGACGACTTCTGGGTGATGCTGCCAAGCGAACGCGCCGAGCGGGACTTTCCCTGGCACTGGCTGGCCTGGGGCGGTGCGTCTCTGGCGCTGGCCTTGCTGGTGACCTGGCTGATCGTCTCACGCGTCACCCTGCCCTTGCGCGCGTTGGCGCAAGCGGCCCACGAAGTCGGACGAGGCCGCCATCCGGAAGCCTTGGCTGAACGCGGTTCAGTCGAGTTGCAGCAACTCGCCGAAGCCTTCAACCGGATGTCTGAAAACATTCGCCACCACGAAGCAGAGCGCGCCGAAGTGTTGGCCGGCATTTCGCACGACCTGCGCACGCCACTGACTCGCCTGCGGCTTGAAGCGGAGATGTCGATTACCGATACCGAAGCACGCGATGCGGTCAGCGGTGACATCGAACAGATGGATGCGATCATCGCGCAATTTCTCGACTATGCCCGCGGCGAGGGCAACGAGGAGATTGAACTGACGGACGTCAATGCGCTGATCGCGCAAATCGCCGCAACCCGGCAGCGCAGCGCCCAGCTCCCCCAGCTGACGCTGGGCGACCTGCCCCTGGCGCGCTGCTATCCGAAAGCGTTGCACCGCGCGCTCGGCAACCTGATCGAAAACGCCCGCAAATACGGCGGCGAACTGGTCGAAATTGAAACGCGGAGCGAAAACGAAGAAATCCTGATTGACGTCCGTGATCGCGGGCCCGGCATCCCGGAAAGCGAAACGGACCGTCTGAAGCGCCCCTTTACCCGCCTTGAAACGGCGCGCACCGACGCGAGCGGCACCGGGCTCGGGCTGGCCATCGTCGACCGGATCGCCCGCCTGCACAACGGCAAACTGGACTTGCTGCCGCGTGACGGG
>CAJAHZ010000269.1 GCA_903939665.1 uncultured Pseudomonadota bacterium
AGCCGTTTTGACAAGGCCTCGGGCAAAATCACGCTCGATCGCGCTGCCAAAACCGGCGACGTCGATATCACCATCGATATGAAATCGGTTAGCACCGGCTCGGTCGCATTCAACACGCACATTCAAGGCGAGGATTTCCTCGACACCGCAAAATTCCCGACCGCTACTTTCAAGTCGACCCGTGTCAAATTCGACGGTGACAAGCCGGCCGCCATCGATGGCAACCTGACGATCAAAGGCGTCACCAAGCCGGTCACTCTGGCGGTTACCGCTTTCCACTGCATGCCTCATCCAATGATGAAGAAGGATTATTGCGGCGCCAATGCAACGGCCAAGATCAAGCGCAGCGAATTCAACGCCGGCAAGTACGCACCCAACGTTGGCGACGAAGTCACGCTAACCATCGTCGTCGAAGCGATCAAGGAATAAGCTTCGAACAGGCTGCGGGAAAGGCGCTTCGGCGCCCTTTTTTGTGCAGATTGTTTAGACTGCTGCTTCCCACAATTTTCCAACGTCATCAACATGCCGCTTGCCATCGTCCACAGCCGCGGGCTTGACGGGCTTTCCGCCCCGGAAGTCGCCGTCGAAGTGCATCTGGCCGGCGGCTTGCCAAGCGTCACGCTGGTCGGGCTGCCCGATACCGAGGTCAAGGAAGCACGTGACCGGGTACGGGCGGCACTGCAAAATTCCGGCTTCGACTTCCCGGCCAAGCGCATCACGGTCAACCTTGCGCCAGCCGATCTGCCGAAAGAGTCAGGACGTTTCGACCTGCCGATAGCGCTCGGCATCCTCGCCGCGTCCGGGCAAATCCCGAAAAATGCCCTCGCTGAATATGAATTTGCCGGCGAGCTTTCGCTGTCGGGCGAATTACGCCCGATCCGCGGCGCGCTGGCGATGGTGCTTGCGGCAGGCGGTCGCGGACGCTGCTTCGTCTTGCCGCAAACCAGCGCACGCGAGGCAGCGCTGGCCAGCGACGTACGCGTGCTGACTGCCTCGACACTGTTAGAAGTTTGCGCTCACTTAGCGGGAAAAGAGCAGCTTGCGGAATGCGTCAGCGACGAAGGCACGCCAGAACGAAGCGGAGAGATTCCCGACCTGGCCGATGTTCGTGGCCAGACACAGGCCAAACGGGCCCTCGAAATCGCCGCCGCCGGCGCGCACTCGCTGCTCCTTGCCGGCCCACCGGGCACCGGCAAATCGATGCTCGCCTGCCGCCTGCCCGGCCTGCTGCCGCCGATGACGCAGGAAGCCGCGCTCGAATCAGCGGCTGTCCTCTCGCTGGCCGGCCAGTTCCGACCCGAAAATTTTCGCCACCATCCTTACCGCGCACCGCACCATACGGCATCTTCAGCCGCGCTGGTCGGCGGCGGCAGCGTACCGCGCCCGGGCGAGATCTCGCTGGCGCATCAAGGCGTGCTCTTTCTCGACGAGTTGCCGGAATTCGATCGCCGCGTACTCGAAGCGCTGCGCGAACCGCTTGAAAGCGGCCGCATTCACATTTCGCGAGCCGCGCGGCAGGCCGAGTTTCCGGCGCAATTCCAGCTGGTCGCCGCAATGAACCCCTGTCCTTGCGGCTACCATGGCGACGCCAAGGGGCGCTGCCGGTGCACGCCCGATCAGGTGCTGCGCTATCGCAGCAAGCTCTCCGGCCCGCTGCTCGACCGCATCGACCTGCAAATCGAAGTCCCTGCGCTGCCGGCTGAAACACTGCAGCAGGCTGCCGACGGCGAAAGCTCGGCAACCGTGCGCATTCGCGTGACGCAGGCCCGAGAGCGACAAATAGCCCGCCAGGGCAAACCCAATGCACGCCTGACGACCAAGGAAATCGACCAGCACTGCCAGCCCGAAGCAAGCGCTGCTGCATTGCTGAAAACCGCTGTCACGCGCCTGAACCTTTCGGCACGCGCCTATCATCGCGTGCTCAAGGTCGCGCGTACCGTCGCCGACCTGGCCGGCAGCGCCACCATCGAAGCACAACACGTTGCAGAAGCGGTGCAGTACCGCCGCTTTGCCAAGGACTGACTTGCCAGACACCAAACCGCCGCGCGGCATCGCGCTGCTGCTCGCGGCGCTGGCCGCTCTCGGCCCCTTCGCGATCGACACCTATCTACCTTCCTTCCCGGAAATGATGGAGAAGCTGGGCGCGACGCAGCTTGAAATGCAGCAAACGCTGACCGCCTTCCTGCTCCCCTTCGCCATGATGACCTTGTGGCACGGTGCGATTTCCGACGCGCTCGGGCGACGGCGCGTGATTCTTGTCGCGCTGGCCGTTTTCGGGCTGGCCACGGCTGGCTGCATGCTGGCCACGCAGATCGAGCATCTATGGCTGATGCGCGCAGTGCAGGGCATCAGCGCCGGCGCCGGCATGGTGGTCGGGCGCGCCATCGTGCGCGACCTGTTCGACGGGCCGCCGGCACAGCGCCTGATGTCGCAGATCACGATGATGTTCGCCTTTGCGCCGGCCATCGCACCATTGATCGGGGGCTGGCTGCAATCGTGGTTCGGCTGGCGCTCGGTGTTCGCTTTTCTGGCGCTGATGACACTGGCGCTGTGGTTTGCCTGCTGGCACCTTTTGCCGGAAACCCTGCCGCCGGAGAAACGCCAGTCCTTGCGCCCTTCCTATCTCTGGCGCACTTATTTGAAAGTGCTGACCTCGCCGCCGTTTCTGCTCGTCTGCTCGGCGCTGACCCTCAATTTTGCCGGCTTCTTTCTCTACGTACTTTCGGCACCGGTCTTCCTGATGGGGCATTTGGGTCTCTCCGAACGCTCGTTTCTCTGGCTTTTCGGGCCGTCGATGAGCGGCTTGATGACCGGCGCGTGGATTTCCGGCCGCCTCGCCGGCAATCTCTCGCTGCCGCGCACGATCGGGGCTGGCTACGCGGCAATGGGCTGCGCCGCCGCGCTCAACCTCATCATCAACCTGACGCTGCCGCCTGCGGTGCCATGGAGCGTGGCGCCAATCTTTCTGTACACGCTGGGCATGTCGATTGCAATGCCCAGCCTGACGCTGCTTGCGCTCGACCCCTACGCAGCCCAACGCGGGCTGGCCGCCTCATGCCAAACCTTCATGCAGGCCGGCTTCAATGCCATCGTCGCGGCACTAATCGCTCCCGCCTTGTGGGGGTCAACGCTCAGTCTGGCCTCCGGCATGGCCGGCCTGATGCTACTCGGCGGCATCGCTGCCTGGCTGCATCAAGGGCGACAGAACCAGTAGATTCAGGCGGTCTGCCGGCAGTGGGTTTCTTTGGCAAACAGAATCAGGCACAGGGACAGGACAATGCAGCCGAACATCAGGCTGAAACCCGCCTGATAGGCGGCGGCGTCATAGATGCGCGCCCCCGCCGTGGTGACCCCAAGCCAGTTGCGGTCGAGAATCCAACCCACCGCCGGCTGCAGCAACATGCCGCCGAGCAGCGGCCCCATGTTGCAGACACCGGAGGCAGTGCCCATCAGACGCGCCGGAACCGACTCCTTGGCAAAGGCAAAGCCAATGATCAGGTTGCCCGAAACAAAACCGGTGAAGACCAGTGTTACCACCAGCAGCCAGAGCGGCAGCGGGATGAAGATGATCACCGCCCAGCCGAACAGCGCGGCAAGCGTCGTCGCCACGTAGATCGGCTTGCGCCGACCGGTGCGCTCGGAAAGTGAACCGAGAATCGGGCCGCCAAATGCCCAGGCGATGAGCAGCGACGAGGTGATGGCCGCTGCCATCTTGGTGTCCAAACCATGCACCTGGCGCAGATACGGCACGCCCCACAGCCCGGCAAAGGTCAGCACGGCACCGGCGATGCCAATCGGCGTGATCAGCAGAATCCAGGTATTGCGGTAGGAAAGCACCTCGGCCACACCATGCAGGATCGAGCCGTGCTGCGCGCCGCTGTGCGCACTGAGCGCATGGCTGTCGTAGCCAGACTGGCTCGGATCATCCCGCACGCGCCACCAGATCATGGCGCAGAGCAGCGCGGTGAGCGCTGCCGAAACGGCCATCACCGGGCGCCAGCCAAAAGACTCGACGAGCATGCGCAACGGCACGCCAGCAATGACGCCGCCCACCACGCCGAAGAGCAGCGCCAGCCCCGAAGCCAGCGCAAACTGGCGCGGTGCAAACCAGCGGGTCGCCAGCTTGAGCATTGAAACAAAAGCCACCGCCACCGATGCGCCGATCAGCAAGCGACCGGCGCTCGCCCACCACAGGTCGGGCGACCACGCGAAAATCGCCGTACCGATCGCCGCAACGCCGGCCCCCGCCGTGAGAAGGCGACGCGGGCCCCAACGGTCGGCGATGATGCCGGTCGGAATCTGCATCGCGACGTACGAATAAAAATAGAAAGCCGAGAGGTTGCCGAGCGCTGCCGCACCGATCGTGAAATCATTCATCAGCCGGTCGGTCATCACCGCCGGCGCGACGCGCTGGTAAAAGCCGATCAGATAAAGCAGCGCGCCAAGACCCCAGACGCTCCACGCAAGGGCTGCCGGCGGATAGCCGCGCACGCCGGAAGTCAATTCGGTTGCCAAGGGAGGCCGTCAACACGGTGCGGGAACGCTTGCGTCTCGATCGGAGTGAAATGTTCCATTGTCTTATACTGGCGTCTTGATGAAACGATTCTAGGGCAGTCAGACTGCGCTGTGGGGATGGATGTGGTAAAAAAATTATTCACTGGCTTGTTTTCCGGCCTGATTGCAACCGTCTTCTCGGCCTGTGACGGCATGGCGCTGCAGGAACTCAAGCCGGGGGTGTCGACCGCCCGTGACGTGCGCAATCGCATGGGACGACCGGCAATGGAGTGGAAGGATAACGACGGCACGCTGACTTGGGAGTATCCGCGCACACCCGAAGGGATCGTTAATTACATGATTGTGATCGGCCCTGACAGCATATTGCGCGAAGTGCGGCAGGTGCTGACCGAGGAAAACTTCGCCAGAGTCAAGATGGGGATGAGCAAGGAAGAAGTGCGCCGCCTGCTCGGGCAGCCCGCCCATGAACTCTATTTTCCACTGAAGAAGGAGCACGTATGGGACTGGAAGACGAAAACCCTGTTCAACACCGATAGCTTCTTCAACGTCCATTTCGACGACAGCGAACAGGTCATAAGGACTAGCAACAACGACGTTTCGCGCGGTTAAAATAGCGATTTCCGGCTTGACAATCAAAGGCTTGCCGCGTAAATTTTCACCCTTGCCCGGTGCGCTAGCCGGGTTCGCGCCGATTTGATCTGAACAGATTGCGGGCGCGTTAGAAATGCCGCTAAAGCGAGCCCGCGAACATGAAAACCCGTCGAGCTTTGCGCCGATGGGTTTTTTGCTTTACACAGCACCACCTTATTCAAGGCAAACCATGCAAGCCGACCGTACAGCCGAACTGAAGTCCCTCCTCGAACAGCGCATCCTGATCCTCGACGGCGCGATGGGCACGATGATCCAGCGCCACGGCCTGAAAGAGGCCGATTATCGCGGCACACGCTTTGCCGAGCACGCGCATGATCTGAAGGGCAACAACGACCTGCTGCTGCTGACCCGCCCTGACGTCATCCGTGGCATCCACGCCGAATACCTGGCGGCGGGGGCCGACATCCTTGAAACCAACACCTTCAACGCTACGGCGGTATCGCAGGCCGACTACAAGCTTGAATCCATCGTCTATGAACTGAACGTTGCCGGCGCAAAGCTCGCACGCGACGCCTGCGACGAGTTCACCGCGAAAGACCCGGCCAAGCCGCGCTTCGTCGCCGGGGTGCTTGGCCCGACCTCGCGCACCGCATCGATTTCACCCGACGTGAACGATCCGGGCTACCGCAACACAAGTTTCGACGCGCTCGTTGAAACTTACAGCGAAGCGATCCGCGGCCTGGTTGATGGCGGCGCCGACATCCTGCTGGTTGAAACAATCTTTGACACGCTCAACGCCAAGGCCGCACTGTTCTCGATCGAGCAGTTTTTCGAGAAGGCCGGTCGGCGCTGGCCGGTGATGATCTCGGGGACGATCACCGACGCCTCCGGTCGCACGCTGTCCGGGCAGACCGCCGAGGCCTTCTGGAATTCGCTGAGCCACATCAGGCCAATCTCTTTTGGTCTGAACTGCGCGCTCGGCGCTGCCGAACTGCGCCAATACGTTGAAGAACTGTCGCGCATCTGCGACTGCTTCATCTCGGCGCATCCGAACGCCGGCCTGCCCAACCCGCTGTCGCCAACCGGCTACGACGAGACGCCCGAACAACTGGCGGTGGAAATTGTCGACTGGGCAAAGCACGGTTTTGTAAACATTGTCGGCGGCTGCTGCGGCACCTCGCCGGCGCACATCGCGGCGATTGCGCAGGGCGTCGCCGGCATCGCGCCGCGCGTTATTCCGGTTGTTGAAAAGAAACTGCGCCTGTCGGGGCTTGAACCGTTCAACGTCGGCAAGGAATCGCTCTTCGTCAACGTCGGCGAGCGCACCAACGTCACCGGATCGAAGACCTTTGCCCGCATGATTCTCGAAGGCCGCCTCGACGATGCCTTGGCAGTCGCCCGGCAGCAGGTCGAAAACGGCGCGCAGGTCATCGACATCAATATGGACGAGGCGATGCTCGATTCGAAAGCGGCGATGGACCGCTTCCTCAAGCTGATCGCTTCCGAACCCGACATCTCGCGTGTGCCGGTGATGATCGACTCGTCGAAATGGGAAATCATCGAAGCGGGCCTCAAGTGCATCCAAGGCAAGGGCATCGTCAACTCGATCTCGATGAAGGAGGGCGAGGCTGCCTTTCTGCAGCATGCCAAGCTCGCACGCCGTTACGGCGCAGCGGTGGTGGTCATGGCTTTTGACGAAGCGGGGCAGGCCGATACCTATGCGCGCAAGACCGAAATCTGCAAGCGTGCCTACGATTTGCTGCTGGGGATTGGCTTCCCGCCCGAAGACATCATCTTCGACCCGAACATCTTCGCCATCGCCACCGGCATCGAGGAACACAACAACTACGCGGTCGATTTCATCGAGGCCTGCCGCTGGATTCGCGCCAACCTGCCTTACGCTCAGATTTCCGGTGGCGTCTCCAACGTCTCGTTCAGC
>CAJAHZ010000270.1 GCA_903939665.1 uncultured Pseudomonadota bacterium
CCTCCGCCTCCAGATTTGTTTTCGCTGTCTGTTTTCATGTCAGAGCAAGTCCCGCAAGCGGTAATAAAGCATGCCGAGAACCAGCGCCGGCGTGCGCAGACACGCGCCGCCTGGGAACGCGTGGTGCCGGATGCGCGCCAGTAGATCGAAGCGCTCAGCCTGACCGGCGATGACCTCGGCAACCAGTTGGCCGGCCATGCCGGTCAGCGCCACGCCGTGTCCCGAAAAGCCTTGCAGGTAGTAAATGTTCTTGCCCAGGCGTCCGAAGTCGGGCGCCCGATTCATCGTGATGTCGACGAAGCCGCCCCAGACGTAAGGCACCGACAGATCGGCCAGTTGCGGGAACACCGCAAGCATGCGCTGGCGCATTCTTTCAGCGAGATTGCGCGGTGTCGCCGCGCTATAGCTTTCCCCGGCGCCGAACAGCAGCCGGTCATCCGCCGTCGGACGAAAGTAATCGAGGACATGATTGGTATCGGAAACCGCTGCGCGATGCCGGATCAACACATCCGCGCGCTCCCGCGACATGCGCTCGGTGGCGATCAGATAGGTGCCTACCGGCATGATGCGCGGCGCCAGCTCCGGTGCAATGGTTTTCCCGTCGCTGCCATACTGATCGAGGTAAACGTTGCCGGCCAACACCACGAACTGGCAAGCCACTTCGCCCGTTGCCGTTCTGACGCGCGGCCTTGCACCGCGATCAAGCGCGATAACGGCGGACCCTTCAAAGACGCTCACCCCTGCGGCGCGCGCCGCAGCCGCGAGACCAAGGCAGTATTTCAGGGGATGCAAGTGGCCGGAATGAGGATCAAATACGCCGGAATGAAATCGTCTGCTGGCGATCCAGTTGCCCATCTCGCCCGGCGAAATTGATTGCATTTCATACCCGTAGAAACACGCGACATGCCTGACCCATTTGTCCAGCGCCTTTGCCTTCCTGGCGCTGACCGCCAGGTTGAGATAGCCGGGCACATAATCGCAATCGATCGCGTAAGTGGCAATCCGCTCGCGCAGCAGTTGCACGCCTTCAAGCGAAATATCCCACGCGCGGCGGGCATCAGCGATCGGCAGTTGTACCTCGATCGCCTGTTCTGCCGACGAGCCGAAGCCAACGAGTGCCTGGCCGCCATTTCGCCCGGAGGCTCCCCAGCCGATCCGGCGGGCCTCCAGCAAAACAACCGAATAACCGCGTTCAGCCAGTTCCAGCGCGCTCGACACCCCGGCGTAACCGCCGCCAATCACGCAAACGTCCGCCGTGATCGACTCGGCGAGCGGCGGGCAGGCAGCCGGTCTTTCCACGCCGGCTTCATAAAACGAGGCGCGTGCCAGATCTCCGTTTGTTTCGAGCAACATCCACGCCCCCTTGGTCGATGAGGCAGCCCTTGCCCCACGCTGCCTATTTGCGCTTTCTGAATTCCTTCGCCTGCTCGCGGGAGATCAGTTTGGCGAACTCGTTCATTTCTTCCGCCAGCACGGAAATCAGATCGTCGATGGCAACGATCCCCTGCAGTCCGCCGCGCTCGTCAACCACCGGAACACGGCGCACCCCATGCTCGCGCATCAGGCGCATGGTTTCGAATACGCCGTCACGTTCATGCACCACGCACAGCGGTTCGACCATGATCTCCCCGGCCAGAACCACCTCCGGGTCAAGATGTGCAGCCATCACTTCCACCACCAGATCACGGTCGGTAATGAGACCGACCGGCTTGTTCACGCCATCGCCGAAGGCCACAATGACCAATGCCCCGACATGGTGCTGACGCATCAGGCGTGAGGCCTCCAGCACAGTGCAGTTGCGTTCGGCAACGATGACCGTGCGATTACAGAATTCACCGATTGACATATCACTTCCTTCACGGGATCAGATTTCAAAGGTTTCGTGCTGATGCCGGCGCTCGCCGCCGTTGTAGGGGTTCATCACTAAAACGGCAGCCCCTTGCAACTCGCCTTTGCGCAGCGCTGCCAGCGCCTGATTGGCTTGGGCCAGCGGAAAACGCTGCACCTCGGGAAGCACGGGAATCTGCGACGCCAGCTTGAGAAATTCGACGCCATCGCTGCGCGTCAAATTGGCGACCGAGCGCAGCACGCGCTCACCCCACAGGAGCGAATAGGCAAAGCTGGGAATGTCACTCATGTGAATGCCGCCGCAAACAACCGTGCCGCCTTTGTCCAGGTAACGCAGCGCCAGCGGCACGAGCGACCCGGTGGGCGCAAAAATCAGTGCGGCATCGAATTCATTGGGCGGCGTTTCATCCGTTCCACCGGCCCATGTGGCGCCAAGCCGGCGGGCAAAGGCCTGCGTACGCAAATCGTCGGGCCGCGTAAAAACATAAAATTCACGCTGCTGATATTTGAGTACCTGCGCCAGCAGATGCGCGGCCGCGCCAAAGCCGTAGAGCGCCACGCGCTGCGCCTGACCCGCCAGATGCAGTGCGCGATGGCCGATCAGCCCGGCGCACAGCAATGGCGCCAGCAGGGAAGGGTCCTCGTTGTCGGGCAGGGGAAAGCAGTAGCGCGCATCGGCGACGGTATATTCGGCAAAACCCCCATTGATCTGATAGCCCGTGCAGCGTGCCGATTCACACAGGTTTTCGCGCCCGGCAAGACAAAATCGACAAATGCCGCAAGTCCAGCCCAGCCACGGTATGCCAACCCGCTGCCCGGGGCGCAAATTTGCAACGCCCGCGCCGACCGCACGGATGCGGCCAACGATTTCATGGCCGGGGACGACCGGCAGCAAGGGCGCCGGCAAATCGCCATCAACCAGTTGGAGATCGGTGCGGCAAACGCCGCAGGCTTCGACTTCGACGAGCAGTGTTCCGGGACTCACCCTCGGCTGCGCAAGAATCGCCATCCGCAAGGGCAGCCCCGGCCGATCGAGAATCATTGCGCGCATGGCGACCCCCCTCCGGATGAGTGTTTCGGTGCCATGCCGGAAGAAAATGCGTAAATGCCTTTATTCTGCAAACCTGGCAGGTCAGACCAGTATGCCGCGCAGCCTGCAGGTGCAAAATACCGGGGGAAATGTATTCGCCACGCATGGAATCGGGTATTTTCACCCGGGAAAAATTGTCGTCGTGCGCAGGGCATAAGGAGAGTTCACTCGTGCTGGGTGGGCGGTCGAAGGATGGCGGGCATGCCGTCCATTTTTTCAAGCTTTTCGAGCGCCACGCGAAACGCTTCGATTCTGGCCTCAAGGTCGGCGGTTTCTCCGTACTCAAGGAAGCGCCCATAGCGTGCAGGCCCAGACCAATGGCTGCTAATGCCGTCGCTGATACATTCCAGTCAACTCGGTTTGCGCAAGAATATGGCCTTGCATGGCCTTCTCCAGCACTGCCCGGACCGGATTTTTCAGGTCCGGCAACATCGTATCGAGCGCATAGAGCGTATGCCGATAGCGATGCCGCCCACGCGGCGGACAAGGGCCGCCATAGCCGGTACGCCCCCAGTCGTTGCGTCCCTGCCGGCACCCCGGAGGGAGATCCTTTGCGGCGATATCCTCGGGCAGGCTGTCGATAGCGGGAGGAATGTTGTAGAGCAACCAATGAACCCAGGTTGTTTTTGGCGCATCCGGGTCCGGCGCATCCGGGTCGTCGACGATCAGAACCAGACTCTTTGTATTGGCCGGAGGCGGTGTCCATAAAAGCGGCGGTGACATATCCCAACCGTCGCACGTATAACGCGCCGGGATCATGCCCTTGTCGCGAAATGATTCAGATACCAGCGTGAAGTCCATTATTCGCCCCCTCTTTTGTTCAGGCCGTCTCCGTGAATTCTGCGCAAGGCGTTGCCGGGCACCGCACGTTGAACCAGGAGTTGGCTTCAGTCTCAGGCAAATCGAGACCGACCGAAATACCGGCATGCCGGTATTTCGGCTTAAGACTTCTGGGAATTTCACGACGGTCACATGAGCATCGCTGCAAAGCAGAAACGACTCTGCTCAAGTCCATTCGGACCACGCCGA
Source organism: uncultured Pseudomonadota bacterium (assembly GCA_903939665.1). GTDB lineage: Bacteria > Pseudomonadota > Gammaproteobacteria > Burkholderiales > Rhodocyclaceae > CAJBIL01. The sequence goes on from CAJAHZ010000270.1 coordinate 3,968, forward strand.
AGCCGCCGGGAAAACGCAAGCCTGCCGTGCTAACAAACGACGCGGCTGCCCGCCACCACAGCCCGAAGTGTTGCCTCAAAATCGGGATAGCCAATCGACGCAATGGCATCGCAACCATGCACATCATCAGGCAAGTCAATATGATCAATACCCATCCCCTGCGGGCCTGATCATGATCCCTTTGCCCATCGGCTTGAGCGGAAGCGAAGCCGCAAACCGGTTGATCCAGTACGGCCAGAACCAGATCAGGCCGACAGCCCAGCGCGCCGTCGCCTTGCAATTCCTCGCCCGTTTCCGCAACCCGCTGGTGCTCATTCTGCTTGCGGCCAGCCTGGTTTCCGGGTTGACCGGCGACGAGACGGGTGCGTTCATCATCGGCATCATTGTCCTGATCAGCGTCACCCTCGATTTCTTTCAGGAATATCGTGCAGACCAAGCCGCCGCGCGGCTCGCCAACCAGGTGGCGCTCACGGCGACCGTACTGCGTGACGGCCAGCCCCGCGAGATTCCCGTCACCGAACTGGTGCCGGGCGACGTGCTGCTGCTGTCAGCAGGCGCTCTGGTACCCGCCGACGGCCATGTGCTGGAGGCGCGGGATTTTTTCGTCAATCAGGCACAGCTATCCGGCGAACCTTATCCGGTGGAACGTCACTCCCTGCCTGCCGTCTTGCCGGACTCCTGGTCGACCGAAGCGAACGATACGGTTTTCATGGGCAGCTCGGTAATCAGCGGCACGGCCCGCGTGCTGGTGGGCCGAACCGGCGCGGCCACGTCCCTGGGCCAGATTGCCGACAGCCTCGGCAAGCGACCGCCACCCACCGCGTTCGAGCGCGGCACGCGGCACTTCGGCATGCTCATCATGCGCCTGACCTTGCTCCTCGTCCTGTTCACACTGCTCGTCAATTTGCTTTTGCAGCGTCCGCTGCTCGAATCCTTCCTGTTCGCCGTCGCGCTGGCCGTGGGGCTGACGCCCGAACTGTTGCCGATGGTCGTCTCGGTGACGCTGGCGCGCGGTGCGATGCGCATGGCAGCAAACAAGGTCATCGTCAAACGGCTCTCGGCGATCCAGGACATGGGCTCGATGGACGTGCTGTGCACCGACAAGACCGGGACGCTGACCGAAGCGAGAATTGTCCTCGAACGTCATGTGGATGCGCAGGGCAAGGACAGCCGGCGCGTACTCGAACTGGCCTACCTGAACAGCTATTTCGAAAGTGGCCTAAAAAGCCCGCTGGACGACGCCATCCTCCAGCACGGCGAAATCGATGTTGCCGGCTGGGAAAAGATCGATGAAGTGCCGTTCGACTTCGAGCGGCGGCGCGTCTCGGTGCTGGTCGAGCGAGAAGCAACGCGCTTGCTGGCGGTTAAAGGCGCTCCGGAAGATATTCTCAAACTGTGCGTGCGTTTTGAAGATGACACCGGCGCAACCATCGCGCTCGACCCCGCAGCCCGCGCCCGCATCATGGGCCTCTTCGACGAGCTCGGAAACGAGGGGTTTCGCGTCCTCGGGATCGCCTGGCGCCCGGTGCCGATCGATCATCCGCATGCGGTGGTCACCGACGAAACCGAGCTCATCTTCGTCGGGTTCGCGGCTTTTCTCGATCCGCCGAAGGCCAGCGCCGGCGAAGCACTGGCCGAGTTGGCCGCCAGCGGCGTTACGGTAAAGATCGTGACCGGCGACAACGAACGGGTCACCCGCCATGTGTGCACGCAGCTGGGCGTCGCCATCCAGGGCGTGCTGACCGGGAATGAAATTGCGGCGATGCACGACGATGCCCTGCGCGCGCGCGTCGACGACGTGAATCTCTTCTGCCGCGTTAATCCATCGCAAAAGAACCGCATCCTGCTGGCCCTCAAGTCACGCGGCCATGTCGTCGGTTATCTCGGCGACGGCATCAACGACGCCCCCTCACTGCACACTGCCGATGTCGGCATCTCGGTAGATGGGGCGGTCGATGTCGCGAGGCAGGCTGCCGCGATGATTCTGCTCGAACACGACCTGAAGGTGCTGCACGCAGGCATTCTCGAAGGCCGCTCGACCTTCGGCAACGTGATGAAGTACATCATGATGGCGACCAGCTCCAACTTCGGCAACATGTTCAGCATGGCGGCGGCGACCCTGTTCCTACCCTTCCTGCCGATGCTGCCGCTGCAGATCCTGCTCAACAATCTGCTCTACGATGTTTCCGAAATCGCGTTGCCACTCGATAACGTCGACGAAGAGGATCTGGCGCGTCCACGGCGCTGGGACATGAATTTTATCCGCAACTTCATGCTGACCATCGGGCCGATCAGCTCGCTGTTCGACTTCCTCACTTTTTACCTCTTGATGACCCTGCTCAAAGCCGATGAAACCCTGTTCCACACCGGCTGGTTCGTCGAGTCGATCGCGACGCAGGTACTGGTGATCTTCGTCATCCGCACCCGGCGCAACCCCCTGCGCAGCCATCCGAATCGCTGGCTGACGCTGACCTCGCTGAGCGTCGTGGCAACGGCGATGCTCCTGCCATTTACGCCGGCAGCGGCCTGGCTCGGCTTTACGCCGCTGCCGCCCCTGTTCTTTGTCCTGCTGGCCGGGCTGCTGCTGGTTTATCTCTTGCTGGTCGAGGCAGGCAAACGCTGGTTCTACAAACGATTGCCCGGTGTTTGAGCAGCAAGCGGAGAAATCAGCACCTTATCGACCCGATTCTTGTCCATGTCGACCACCTCGAAGCGATAACCGGCGACCTCAAAATAATCGGGTACCGCCGGGATTCGCCCCAGAACGTGCATGACAAGACCGCCCAACGTATTGAACGTGTTTTCATCCTCGCCCGGCAACTCCTGATCGATCTCCAGGACGGACTTCACGCGCTCGATCGTCACACTTCCGTCAAACAGCCACGATCCATCTTCGCGCGCAACGACATCCTGTTCTTCGGGACTATGGGAGGAGGGGAGTTCTCCGACAATGGAAGTCAGCACATCGGTGAGCGTAACCAGCCCCTGCAACTCGCCGTATTCGTCCACGATCAGCGCGCATTGCTGGCGCGCCGTGCGGAAGCTTTCGAGCAGACGAGTCGTCGTCACACTCTCCGGCACATAGAGCGGTTGCCGCAGAAAACATTCGATTTCGAGCGGCTGACCGGCCAGTGCTGCCTTGAGCAGGTCGGCGGTGCGCAGAACGCCGACAATGTGATCGAGACCATCGCGGCAGACGACGATGCGGGTATACGGGCTATCAGCAAGGCAACAGCGAATCGCGGCTTCCGGCTGATCAAGATCAAGCACGTAAATGTCGTTGCGGTGCGTCATGATCGCGCCAATGCGCTGCTCATCAAGGCGCAATACATTGGAAACCAGCGCCTGCTCGCTTTCGTGAAAAACGCCCGCCTCGGCCCCCTGTTCCATCAACACATTGATCTCGTCGTTAGTCACCGGCGGCTCCTCGCTGCGGCGCGCCCCCATCAGGCGCAACAGGAGCGTCGAAGACGATGACAGCAACCACACCAGCGGTCGGGCAACCCGCGACAGCATGTTCATCGGGGGTGCGATCAGCGAGGCAATGGCCTCCGGTGCGAGCAAGCCGAGCCGTTTGGGTACCAGCTCGCCAATCACGACAGAAAAATAGGTCAGCCCGACAACCACCAGTGTCAGCGCGATCCCTCTGGCATAGGGCGCAAGCACAGGGAAGCCCTCAAGCCAGGCGATCAATGGGTCAGCCAGCGCGGCTTCACCGATGGCGCCGCTGAGGATGCCGACGGTAGTGATCCCGACCTGAACGGTCGACAGAAAGGAAGAGGGCTCGGTATTGAGGAGCAAGGCCGATTGCGCCCCGGCACTGCCATCGTCGGCCAGCCTTTGCAGACGCGCCTTACGCGACGATACGACGGCGATTTCCGACATCGCCAGAAGGCCATTCAGGATAATGAGGAAGAGCAGTAACGCGATATCCATCTGAAACCTATCCTTGTTGATCGATCGGCTACAAAGGCCTCCGCGCCCCACACATCTTCCGTTGAAGCGTTTTCGGTATTCATCGCAAAAAATGAAGCGCTTGCGAATACCCGCGATCAGGTAAGCATTTTGAGCACATCCGTGTATTCGCTTGTACTGATCATATCGGTAGAGTTTTGGCAGTGGCAAGAACTGCTTGCCAGGCATTGAGCGAAACCCGTGGATGAGGCGAATCAGGAGGCCGACATGCCAAGGGCGAGAGTGTTTTTCGCCCTGTGGCCGGACAAGCGCTGCGCCGACCGGCTGCAGCGTGTCGCTGAGTACCTCATCAGCGACCTATAGGAGACATAAAAATTCGAAATGGTGTTATTTGGCGAGTGTTTCGGGAAGGAGGCGTTCGTATTCTCTTTTTACCACCGCATAGCATTCGCAAGTCCTTGCCTCCAGCCCGGCCCGGTCGAGCACCGTAACGTGGCCGCGCTGATACTTGATGAGGCCTGCTTTCTGCAGGTTACCTGCGGCCTCCGTGACTCCCTCGCGGCGCACACCAAGCATGTTGGCAATCAATTCCTGCGTCATAACCAACTCGTTGGAGTGTAGGCGATCGAGACTCAAAAGCAGCCAGCGACATAATTGCTGATCCAGTGAGTGATGCCGGTTGCAGACGGCTGTCTGCGCCATTTGTGTCAGCAGGGCCTGGGTGTAGCGCAGCAAGAGGTGTTGCATTGGGCCGGCCCGGTAAAATTCGTCCTTCAGTAGCTGCCCCCGCATCCGGTAAGCGTGGCCGGCACTTTGCACGACAGCTCTGCTTGTTGTGGTCTCGCCACCCATAAATAGAGAAATGCCGACGATACCTTCATTGCCAACGACAGCAATTTCAGCTGATGCGCCATCTTCCATGACGTAGAGCAGGGAGACGATCGAGGTGATCGGGAAATAGACATGGCGCATCTGGGCACCGGACTCGTAGAGCACCTCACCGAGGGGCATCGGTACCTGCTCCAGATGCGGAAGCAGGCGCGCACGATCGTTTTCCGGAAGCCAGGCGAGGAGGTGGTTCCGGGAAGAGGCGCGTGTAGAGGTCATAAGTCTATTTCCAGGCACGTTGGGTGGTCGAACAGGGCTATTGCATACGCAAACGTCGTAAACCCACGCAGGGGGCCGGCACAACGGTACGATCTTCGCGAAATGATTTTGATGGCGCTATGTGCCATTCTGTGCGGGGCTGATACTTGGGTTGATATAGCCGAATGGTCAGAGGACAACGAAGTCTGGCTGCGTCGGTATCCAAGTAACTCTGCGGCGAGTCCTTTCGGCAATAGAAGGCCCTGCCCGCGCAGGGCTTTTTCCATTGGCAATTCCTCGCCACTGCCTTATGTGTGCGCCAACAGACAGACTATGCCCGGCAGGCAGCGCTAGCCTTCAGACATCGGAGTCAATCGTGGTCAGGAATTCGGGTCGCGGCCCGGCGAAGAGCAGTGCATGCTCTGTCTCTTCGGCCGAGGCAAAACGGCATCTGGTTCCCGGGGCGCCGCTCCGGAATTCTCGTACTTGAATGAGAGGTAGCGAAATGAAAACGACTCAGAGAATCACGCTAGGAGCTATCGCAGCCGCAATGCTGTTCGGCCTCGGTGCTTGTTCAGGGATGTCAACGCAGGACAAGAACACGGCTATCGGCGCCGGTGTGGGTGCCGTTGGCGGTGCCGTACTGACCGGTGGCAGTGCTGTTGGGACCGTAGGTGGCGCGGCCGTAGGCGGTGTCATCGGCCACGAAGTCAGCAAGTGACTCCTGGCAGGATTTGACGCAACGCAACTGACTGTAGTGTTGCGTTGCCTTTACAAACAGCAATTGCTAGTTCTCGGATAGGGAACCCGCCGAATAGGGTGGGTTCCGTTTTCCGGGGGACAGAATCCAGGGAGATGAGAATCATGAACGTCGGAAAAACAATTGGTGTGGTGCTCCTCGTCGGCGCAATGTTCGGTGTCCTGGCCGCCTGCGAAAAAAAGGAAGGGCCCATGGAGCAGGCTGGGAAGTCGGTCGACAGCGCAGTAAACAAGGTTGGCGAGAAGGTCGAGAAGGCTGAGAAAACATTCAGGACGCAGCCAAGGGCGAAAAGAAATAGTTGCCTAAGCGCTATCACCTTTGCTTGCAATTCGTCGCTTGGGGTGAAGTCCCTTCCAAGGCATTGGCAAACGCGCCAATGTGGTCTGAGTCGGTGACGTCCAAAATGGATTCCTCATGAAGAAAATATTGATTTTTGCGGCACTGTCGCTTGTCTTTACCCCTGCATTTTCAACGGATGTGGGCGTTTCAGTCAGCATCGGCCAGCCTGGTTTCTATGGCCGCATCGATATCGGCGATTATCCACCGCCGATGCTTATTTATCAGAAGCCGCGCTATATCCAGCGGTCCGCCTATGGGCGCGAGCCAATCTACTTGCGAGTGCCGCCGGGGCATGCAAAAAACTGGCGGAAGCATTGCGACAAGTACGATGCCTGCGGAGAACGGGTCTATTTCGTTCAGGATAACTGGTACCGCAACGAATACATGCCACGTTACCAGGAGCGCCATTACGAAAATCAGGAGGGGCGACGTGGCGATCCGCGCGGAAACGGAAATGAGCACGAGCAAGGCAATCAAAGGCACGATGGTAGCGATCGCGGAAAGAAACATTGAGTTCCCTGCGCCTTGCCAGTCTTGACGCAGACGAACGAATGGTTTCTGTTCGTGAACCGCATTCCAAGGCTGGCAACGTTCTGGATACTTGGTGCCCAGACGTTCCCAGCCGAGGAGGGTTGCGGAGTTACAGTTGTGACTTGAAGTAGCTGAAAGAATGAATGAATGCGTCGCGAATCTTCTCCATCTCGGTGACCATGGTTTCCCACGTATCTTCGCCGGCGGCCATCAGTTCGGCGAGCTTTCCTTTCGCTAGCTTTGATTGCTGCCTTAGCTTGGCCATTTCTTCCTTGTATTTGTCCCGCGCATTGTCCTTGGCGACCTGCGCCTGGACTTCCAGTTTGTCCATCTTTGCATCCAACTCGTCGAGTTGAAGCTTCATTTTTTCGATATAGATTTCGCGTTTCGACATGGTGATTCTCCTTGCAGTTAATAGGCGATGCAGATTGCAATCGAGCAAGCGCATTTTGTGATCTTGCGCGTGCCTGAATGTGATTTCAGGGTAAGGCCAGGGAAGCGCAATGTCTGTGCGAAAGCGTACATATCAGAGAGCGTGATGGCGTGTGCATATCGCGTGTAGCGACCGCTTGCTAGCGCTTTGCTAGGCCCATGATCAGCGAGGCAATGAATAGTGCGACAAAGATGAAGAACATTATCCGGGCAATCTCGACGGCGCCAGCTGCAATGCCAGTAAAGCCGAACAATGCAGCAATTACCGCGATGACCAGAAACGTAACGGTGTAGTTCAACATAGTGCTTCCTTCAGACGGCGGATGCACAGCCGGGGCAGGCGATCGGCGCACCCCGGCTAGATGCAAGGTTATTTGATTCGCATGTCGTTCTTGACCGACTTGACGCCCTTAACTTGACTGGCGATCTCGACAGCCTTATTGATTGCGGTTTGCGAGCTGACAAAACCGCTCAACTGAACGGTGCCCTTGAATGTTTCGACATTGATTTCAGCGGATTTAAGGGTGGGTTCATTGAAAACGGCGGTTTTTACTTTGGTAGTCAGTGTCGAATCGTCGATGTACTCACCCGTACTTTCCTGCTGGCTGGTCGCAGCGCAGCCGACAAAAAAGACCAGCAGAGCGGCCAATAGGAAGGCGGGAATGCGTTTGAATTTCGTCATGGTTGAATGCTCCTGTGAATAGGCGATGCAATATGCCGCGCGGTGCGGGAAGGTGAATAACGCCGTGCGGTTCGAATCCGCAATCTGTGTTGCGTGGGGGAATCTTTGGTGAGCAGGAGGGCGGCTTTGGAGAGAGGCATCAAATCTTTCCCAGTAACCAGAGGATAACAAGGATGATCACTATGGCGCCAAGGCCACCGCTCGGGCCGTAGCCCCATTCGCGGCTGTGCGGCCAGGTCGGAATTGCGCCAAGCAGCATCAGAATCAGCACGATCAGTAGAATGGTTCCTAGGGACATATTTGTTCTCCTGTCAGCAGTTCGTGTCGGTGCAGATCAGTGATCCGTCGTGTGCGATAGCTCTTTTCGTCGGCGCACCATCGCACCGTTCATGCTGTCAGCTTACGCACCTCTGAAATTGCGTCTGTACGGTATCGAACACAATGGTTTTCACCCTTCCGTACGCCAACGCACCGACTCCTGAGCGCGAGACGAATAGCCTTCTGTTTGCATCCCGGGCGTCCACAAACCAAGCGAGACTTTGCCGCTACATCAGTCGGCAGCGCTCTCGCCCTGACGAACGGTGCCCATTCGGCTATTTTGTCGATTCGGTTTTAATCACAAGGAGTTTGATATGAACTGGAACATCATTGAAGGCAACTGGAAGCAGTTCAAGGGCAAGGTAAAGACACAGTGGGGAAAGCTCACCGACGATCAGATCGATGTGATTGCCGGCAAACGTGCGGAGTTGGCCGGCAAGATTCAGGAGGCCTACGGCATCACCACTGACGAAGCCGACAAGCAGATCAAGTCGTTTGAAGAACTGAACAAGGATTACAGCCCGAAACTGCCTTCCTGAGCTTGGCTATATTGCCCGCGGCGTAATGCCGTGCGGCATGTATCTATAGTGCGGTCAAGCAACACAGGAGGCTGCCACATGCAGATGTGGAAAAACTACGGATACCTGATGTGGCGTAGGCATTTTTAATGCATTCGGGTATTTATTTGCATCGCGCAGGCCAATACACTTTTTTCATGTCCCATTTCGAAAAAGGAGCACAAAATGACGAC
>CAJAHZ010000271.1 GCA_903939665.1 uncultured Pseudomonadota bacterium
GATTACGTTTTCACCATAAGGGCGTGATGCACAGATCAAAACTGCGCCATTTTCACAGGAACTTATGGCGCAGTTCTATAAACTGCGCCACAATTGCGCCACCACCCTATCAAACGGCGCCAACACTGCATGTCATCCACCACTGACTTACTGAACAGCATTCAGGCATCCGAGAACGGATTGACGCTGGCTGAACTGCTGACTCAACACCCCGGTATTGCCAGGCGCACGGCACAGCGCCTGATTGCGAAAGTGATTGAGGTCGGCCAAGTCACCGCGCTGGGTGAAGGCAGAGCCCGCCGCTACTTTGGCGCGGGCACCCCAACCGGCGCCGACACTCTGGCCGCCAGAACCGATAGTTTTCCCAGCTTTATCCCCCTGTCTGCAGACAGCCAGGACATCCTTGCTTATATCGGCCAGCCTCTGGAAGCACGCAAGCCCGTGGGCTACCAGCGTGACTTTCTGGATGCATACCACCCCAACGGGACTTGGTACTTGTCCGAGTCACTGCGCCGCCAATTACACAAAATGGGCAGAACCGCTGATGTTGATGAGCCTGCAGGCACTTACAGCCGCGCCATCCTAAACCGCTTGCTGATCGATTTGTCATGGGCATCAAGTAATCTGGAAGGCAACACCTACTCACGTCTCGATACGCGCGAACTCATCGAGCACGGCAGGGCCGCACGTGGCAAGGCCGCCATCGAAACGCAGATGATTCTGAACCACAAGACGGCGATCGAACTGTTGGTCGAAAACATCGACAGTGCCGAGTTCAACCGCTACACATTGATGAACCTGCACAGCGCCTTGGCAGAAAACCTGCTGCCCAACCCTGCGGATGAAGGCCGAATTCGTCAGCATGCGGTGGACATAGGCAAGAGTGTCTATCGCCCTCCATCCACGCCACAGCAAATCGAAGACGCGCTGGACGCGCTGCTTAGCAAGGCAAACCAGATTCGCGACCCTTTCGAGCAGTCCTTCTTCATGATGGTGCACTTGCCCTACCTGCAGCCCTTTGCCGACATCAATAAACGCACCTCTCGACTGGCTGCCAATCTGCCGCTGTTCCGCGCCAATCTATGTCCACTGACTTTTCTGGACGTACCCGAGAAGGCCTACAGCAGCGCCACACTCGGCGTGTACGAAATGACCAGAGTGGAACTGCTGCGCGACCTTTACATCTGGGCCTATGAGCGCTCGACACAGGAATATCTGGCCATCAAGCAGGATCTGGCAGAGCCCGACCCCATTCGTTTGGCCTGGCGTGACTTCATCAAACAAGCCATTCGTAAAGTAATTACCCATCCGGAACTTGACCCGCTCTCCAGCATTCAGCAATCCGTGACGGAGCGTATTCCAGAGAACGAGCAACCCGGTGTGCAGGCACTGATCGTTGAAGAACTCCGGCGGCTGCACGAGGGCGTGCTGGCGCGCTATGGTCTGCGACCGTCTGATTACGCGGCCTGGAAGGCAGTGCATGGACATTGACGGAGGTGGGTTCAATTCTGAAGCATATGAAATGACGTGAATGCCATGACGAAAGACGAGGCGACCAGCGCAGACCTTGAACAAAAAAATTACTTTGCCGCAACCGAGGCAACAGCTACGACTGAAGCAGCAGATGCAAGAACTTCAGGTCATGGAGCAACGGATAAGTAGGGAACCGGGTGGCCAGGTTTCCTTGACCAACCCAGATGCGCGATCCATGCCGCTAGCAATCGCGTTTAGTGTTGCCTGATCACGCTGAGTATCTGGTATGCCTGCCCGTTGAGAAACAGGGTGTGCCGGTAGAGCGAGATTTCCTGGATGCGGACCCGTGTCATTACATGCATGCAAAGCTCACGGACGTCGACGCGTTGTTCTCCGTCGTAGATCTGCTGATGTATCGGGCCAGGAATGCCTTCTGCCTTGATCAGTAGCTGGTATTGGGTGCCCATGGCTGTTCTCCTTTGAAACTGCGGTGTTCGAGGGGAGCGCCGCAGTTGATGAGAGTCAGCCTACGCGGGAGATGTGTATAAACCGCCGCGCATTGGTAACGGGATGTAAGCGAAAAAGAGTGTCGGTTAGTCAGCGCGCTGTCCGTGGGGGGGCGGCAATAGGCAAGGTGCGGCGTATTTTTCAACGATTTGCCGCTTACATCCCGTAACAATTGCGCAAGCAAAAGCCGGGGCAACCCCCGGCTTTCTTGTCAGGTGCGGCTGGGCTGAAGGGGTCAGCCTGCCAGATTCGATGAGTCGAAACCGACGCGGACGGCGCCCCAGTGACGGCCTTCGATCATGATCGGCACCGACAGATCGTTGATGACTTCGCCGGTGTCGCGCACGTAAGTCTGGAACAGGGATGGCCGTGTGTTGGCGGCGAGCTTTTTCCCGACCGGGTCATCGAATATGCGTTTGTGGCGGCAAGCGACCGTATCGATGGCCGGATTGCCGGTCGGCGGATTCGAGAACTTGCTGGTATGTGCGGGCGCGTAGCCCTTGTCGTCGACCGCAAGTGCGTAGAGGCAGCCCGGGAGTTTGCTCATGGTTTCGTCATAGAGGCGTTGCAGGTCTTTTTCGACGGCCTGATCGTAGTTGGTATTGAAACGCGGCGGGTTGGAGTTTGCGATCTGCCGGTGATTGCGGTCCCATATGTTGGTGCCGCTTTTTTCAACGGAGGTCAGGACGTCCTTGACAGCGGAAACAAAGCCAAGTGTTGTCGTCAGCAGACTGTCGTAGGCCGTCCCGCCCGTACGGAAATCGGCCAGCAAGTCCTGAACCGATTCGGTATTGCTGCGTAGGGCCTGAATGCCTGCCGACATCTCGGCGGCGGCCTTGCTGGTCTGTGTCGAGCGCTCCTTGATCGTGCCGACGCGACCGGCGACTTCCTGATTGATTGTGTCAAGTTGGGTCACCGCCCCCGTTACCGAGGAGATCATGTCGCGCAGGTGCGTGAAGTCCACGATGAAACGGGAGAATTGTTCGCTGGTGCGAATTACCGCCTCGTTTGATGCCTCGATGCCAGCACGGATCGTCTGGTTTTCAGTTTTTGTGGTGACGACCAGCGAGATCATCGCAGCGGCCTGTTCCTCGATTTCTGCGGTGGCCTTGGCGGTGCCTTCGGCAAGTTTTCTCACCTCGTCAGCGACGACCGCAAAGCCACGCCCTTGCTCGCCGGCACGTGCCGCTTCGATCGCCGCGTTGAGCGCGAGCAGATTGGTCTGGTCGGCAATGCCGCGGATCAGTTTGCCCAGTCGGTCTACGACATGGGTGCGCGACGAGAGGTCTTCGATGATGACCGTGAAACGAACCATCTGCTCGGTGATTGCGGCAATCCGCTGTTGCATGTCGGCGACGTCGGCACTCGCTGTCTCGGCTGCGTCGAGGTTGCGGGCTGCGGTTGCTGCCATGTCGGCAGCGTTGGTGGAGACCGACGTGGAAAGTTGCGTGACGGACTCGGTTGCCATCGCGACACGGTCGACATCCTGCTGTTGCTTTTCGGCATCGCTGGCGACCGACTGTGCATGCCGGTGCAGGCGTGCGGTGTCGATGGCGATTTTTATCGAGATGCTGCGCGTGCTGACGACCAGATTGCGAAAATGCGAGGTCAGTGATCTGATCGCGCTGGCCAGCGGGCCAGCCGCTTTGGGCAGCCGTTCCGGCAAAGGCGAATCCATTGCTACGGTACCGAGGGCGATCGATTCGGCACGCTTGCCTACTTCGGCGATCTCTCGCGCGCCGCGTGCGGTAACTATTTCCATTATGAATTCTCCCCCAGGCCTGAGAAACGCGCTGCACTGGCAATTAAATTTGTTTTTCGCTAAAAGTCAGCTCGCTGATAACGGTATCACATGCGACCGGTCAGGTTGAAATTCGTCGAGACGGCTTTTTGCAGGTTGCTGGCGTGCCTCAGGGATTCGAGAAGCGCCTTGCGGTCGATGTTGTTCAAAGCGTAGGGGTTGATGCGGTTGTTGGCCGGCTCGCCGCGCGCAAATTGCGCGTTGTGGTGATGCAAACGGATCTTCTGCATCAGATCGAAAGCGGCGATCGAGTTGGTGAGGTTGGCGAGCGTAAAAAGCTTCTTTTCAGCTGCGTTGCGGAAACGTTCAACGGTGGCGCAGCTGCGACTGCCAGTCGCCAGGCCAAGAATGCGGGCGCCATCAACCAGCAAGGCCAGGCCATGCAGCTTGATGTCGAAGCATCCGTCAGCCTTATCGACCACGAAATCCCGAAACAGGCCGATCGGCGGGCTGCGCCGCAGGGCGTTCTCGGTCATCAGGTGAAAGAAGCGCTTGTTGTTTTGCACTGCGGTGGTCAGCCAGTCGACCAGCGCGCTGCATAACGCCCGGTCGCCACACAGCGGACGCATATCGAAGTAGATCGTCGCGTTAAGCAGCGCCTCGGGGGTCGGTGATTCGATCCAGCGAGTAAAGCGCTGTCGCCACTCCTTCGGCGTCAGGCAGCACTCCGGATTACTTGCCATGACATTGCCTGAACACAGCGGAAAGCCGCAGCTATCCAGCGTCTCGTTGACCTTGCGGGCAAACGCCATCATCAGTCGCCGCTTCTCCTCGCGGTCTTCTGCGTCATCGCAGGCGAACACCAGTCCGTTGTCCTGGTCGGTGTGCAGCGTCTGCTCGTGTCGGCCTTCACTGCCCAGTGCGATCCAGCAAAAACTGTTCATGGCGATGCCGGCGCGTTTTGCTTCGATCTCGACGATGCGTTCGACCAGACGATCATTGAGCGTGGACACCTGTCGTGTCAGATGGCCGGCTTCGATACCTTCGCCGACCAGTCCGATGGCCAACTCGCGGATTCTTGTCGCAGCGCCGACCAGATCGGCGTTTGACTCGGCATTGATAATGATCCGGCGCAGGTCGGAGCTGCCTTGCTGTGCGTGCAGCAAATCCCTGTCTGAAATCACGCCGACGAAATGCTCGTTTTTATCGACGATGACGATATAGCGCACACCGAAACGCGACATCGCGACGAGCGCGTCGAAGCCACGGTCGGTACTGGCAAGGATGACCGGATCGCTTGTCATGACCTCTGCGACCGGTGTGTCCAGGCCGATCTCGGGGACCAGCACGCGGCTGACGAGGTCGCCGTGGGTGAAAATGCCGATCGGCTTGCCGTCGCTGGCCACGGTGATGACGCCGGTCCGTGAGCGATGCAGTTCCTGAACCACCTCGCGGATCGTTGCCTCAGGCGGGAGCGACACCACGCCCGGCTTGGGCAGAATGCTCGCCAGTTCGAAGTTCAGACCGCTGCGGCCAGTGGTGCCATCAGCGCTGGCGTGGCTGCGCTGCGCGTAGCCCAGGCTTCTGCGTACGCAGAAATCATTGAATTCAGCACTGGCCGCACGCAGGCGCGTGATCGCCGCCACCGGGATCAACAGCAGGCGGACGTTGCCGTTGGCGATGTAGTCGCACCCGGCTGTCTGGCCATCTGCTGCCGACTGCAGCGCTTCCAGCGGGAAGGCTTCGCGGGGAACCAGCGATGCGACGACGCCGGTTTTAGTCCGGATGTCCACCTTTCCGTCGAGCAGGATCATCAGGTTTTGCAGCGGTGAAGTGTGTGACAACACGCAGCTTTCGCTGTCGTAGCACTTTTCGCTCAAGGTGGGGGCGATGGTTTCCAGCGTTGCCAAGGGCACAAGGTCGAACGGTGCGTGCGTTCGAAGAATGTCCAGTATGTCCGTTTGCTGTGTCATGACTATTCCGTGGGCAAGAACAGTGGGAAAAGCGGCGCTGCAAGCTACATCTGATCTGTCGCCAGCTAAAAAGTTGCACGTGATGCACCATTTTGAAACGCGCGTTGATTATTGTCCATCGTTGCCTTCTCGTTCCTGACAGTGATGTTGGGATGCCCCCTGAAGACAAAGGCAACCGCGCTGGCAAAAATTCCAGCCGCCGGATGCAGATGCTCATAATATACAAACATGGTCTGTGTGCGAGGAGACGGGAATGTTGCAGAGTGTCGATGAGGCGGGTGCGAATCAACTCGGTGCAGTGATCGCGCAAATCGTGAGCAAACTGCCTGATGATCAGGTCGCTGCTGTTGAAGCATTCGCCCGTCAGTATTTCAGACAGGTCGACCAGGAGGATATGGCCGAGCGTCAGGTGCACGATCTCTATGGCGTGGTGCTCAGTCATTGGAATTTTTCCCGAAAATACACCGGCGGCAGCCGGATCCGGGTCTACAACCCCCGCCTTGAAGAGCACGGCTGGGAATCAACCCATACCGTGATCGAGATCGTTAGCGACGACATGCCCTTCCTGGTCGATTCGATCGGCATGGAAGTCAATCGTCAGGGGCTGACCCTGCACCTGATCATTCACCCGGTGATGAAGGTGGTGCGCGACAAGGCCGGCCAGTTTGTCCGGTTTGCCGCCGAGGGCGTCGGCGAAGAAGGCGGCTACGAGTCGATCATTCACGTTGAGGTTGATCGGCGGACCGAACCGGCTCATCTTGAAGCATTGCAGTGTGGCCTTGAACTGGCGCTTGGCGACGTTCGCGCTGCGGTCGGCGACTGGCCGGCAATGTGCGGGCGGCTCAGGGAGATCGCTGCCGAGGCCGAGCGCAATGCGCCGCACGACGAAGACTTCGGCGAGGCCACGGCTTTTCTGCAATGGCTGGCGGAGGATAACTTCGTTCTGCTTGGCTGCAGGGATTACGATCTGCTGACCGAGAGGGCGGAGAATGAGCTGCATATTCGTGCCGGCTCGGGGCTTGGCATTCTTCGCGAAACGGGCCAGGAAAGCCGCTCCACTTCCTTTGCCGCGCTGGCGCCCGAACTCAAGGCGCTGGCCAGCCATCCCACGTTGCTGACGATTACCAAGTCGAATACCCGCTCGCGGGTGCACCGCCCCGGTTACATGGATTATGTCGGCGTCAAGATGTTCGATGCGCAAGGCCGCGTCGTCGGCGAGCGCCGCCTGCTGGGTTTGCTGACATCAACGGCCTACAACACCAATCCACTGCGCATTCCCCTGTTGCGCCGCAAACTGGAAAGCGTCATCAGCCGCGCCGGGTTTTTGCCCAAGAGCCACGCGGCAAAAGAGCTTGCCACGATTCTTGAGCAGTATCCGCGCGACGAGCTTTTCCAGATCTCCGTTGATGAGCTTTATCACAACGCCATGGGGATCCTGCGCCTCGGCGAGCGCCAGCGCATCCGGCTTTTCGTGCGCTGCGATACCTTTGCCCGCTTCGTGTCGTGCCTGATCTATGTGCCGCGTGAAAACTACAACACCGAGCAGCGTCAGCGCATGCAGACGGTCATGATGGAAGCCTTCGACGGCGTTTCGAGCGAGTTCGAGGTGCGCTTTTCCGAATCCGCATTGGCGCGTATTTTCATCATTGTCAGAACGGCGGGCGGCAGCATCCCCGCTTACGATGTGCGCGAACTCGAAGCGCGGCTGGTGCGCGCCACAAGGCGTTGGGAGGATGATCTGCAGCAGGCGCTGATCGAGCAGTGTGGCGAGGAGCGCGGCATGTTCCTGAACAGCCGCTATGAAAATGCCTTTCCTGCCGGCTACCGCGAAGATTATCCGGCGCGTGTCGCGGTGCATGACATTGAGCAGATCGAGTCGCTTGGCGCAGGCGATGGTTTGCGCATGAGCCTTTACGTGCCGCTTGAGGCATCGCCCGGCCAATTGCGTTTCAAGATTTTTCGCGCCAATGCCCCGGTAGCGCTCTCGTCAAGCTTGCCGATGCTTGAGCACATGGGCGTCCGGGTAATCGAAGAGCGGCCGGCGCGGATCGAAATTCGCGGTGGTCGACCGGTATGGGTTCATGACTTCGGCATGACTTGCGCTGGCGCGGAAGAAATGGATATCGACCGCCTGCGCCCGTTGTTTCAGGAGGCTTTTCAGCGGGCCTGGGAAGGCGCAATCGAAAATGACGATTTCAACCGGCTGACCTTGCTGGCCGGGCTCGACTGGCGTGAAGTCAGCGTCCTGCGCGCCTACGCCAAATATATGCGACAGGCGACCTTCACTTTCAGCCAGTCGTACATGGAGCAGACGCTCGCCAGCCACCCGCAACTGGCGCGCCGGCTGGTCGAGCTGTTCAAGCTGCGTTTCGACCCGGCAGAGGCGCTGGAGCGCGGCGCGCGCGGCGACCGGCTGGTTGGCGAGATCAATATCACGCTCGATGGCGTTGCCAATCTCGACGAGGACCGCATCCTTCGTCAGTTCTTGGCGATGATTCTGGCGACGGTGCGCAGCAACTACTTTCAGCGTGCTGGCAATGGACAACCAAAGTCCTACATTTCCTTCAAGTTCGACCCGGCAAAGATTCCGAATCTGCCCGAGCCGCGACCGATGTTCGAGATCTACGTTTATTCGCCGCGCTTCGAAGGCGTGCACCTGCGCGGTGGCAAGGTGGCGCGCGGCGGGTTGCGCTGGTCGGATCGCATGGAGGACTTTCGTACCGAGGTGCTTGGCCTGGTCAAGGCGCAGATGGTCAAGAATGCGGTGATCGTGCCGGTGGGCTCGAAGGGCGGTTTTGTCGTCAAGAATCCGCCA
>CAJAHZ010000272.1 GCA_903939665.1 uncultured Pseudomonadota bacterium
ATTTGTTCGGCGTCAATATCCGGCCCGGAGAAACCGAGCGCCTCGACGCCAACCTGGTGAAACTGGCGATAGCGCCCCTTCTGCGGGCGCTCATGGCGGTACATCTGCCCCATGTAGTACAGCCGCTGTGGCTGCTGGGCGATCAGATTATGCTGGATAACGGCCCGCACGCAACCGGCTGTTCCTTCGGGGCGCAGCGTCAGCGGCTCACCGTTGAGGCTATCGACGAAGGAGTACATTTCCTTCTCGACGATGTCGGTCACTTCACCGATGGCGCGCTTGAAGAGCGGCGTCGGCTCGACGATGGGCAGACGAATCGGACGATAGCCGTAGCTCTTCAGCCACGAACGCACGGTCTCTTCGAACAACTCCCAGAATTCGGCCTCGCCCGGGAGGATATCGTTCATCCCGCGGACGGACTGGATGTTTTGACTCATGATTTTGCAGCGATCTTTCTCTGGTAGGTACGGGCCACGTAACGGTCGACAATGGCGGTGAATTCGTCGGCGATATGATCGCCGCGCAAAGTGACGGTTTTCACGCCGTCTTCAAAAACCGGCGCGGCAGGCACCTCGCCGGTGCCCGGCAGGCTGATGCCGATGTTCGCATGCTTGCTCTCGCCGGGGCCATTGACGATGCAACCCATGACGGCCAGCGTCATGTTCTCGACGCCATCGTAGTCGACACGCCACTGCGGCATGTTGTCGCGAACGTGCGCCTGAATCGACTGCGCCAGTTCCTGAAAGAAGGTGCTGGTCGTCCGGCCACAGCCTGGACACGCGGCAACCATCGGCGTAAAGGCGCGCAAACCCATCGTCTGCAGCATTTCCTGCGCAACAACGACTTCCTGCGTGCGCTTGCCGCCCGGCTCCGGGGTCAGCGACACGCGGATGGTGTCACCGATGCCTTCCTGCAGCAGCACCGACATCGCCGCTGTCGACGCGACAATGCCTTTCGAGCCCATGCCGGCCTCGGTCAGGCCGAGATGCAGCGGATAGTCCGAACGACGCGAGAGTTCGCGGTAAATGGCGATCAGATCCTGCACGCCGGAGACCTTGCACGAAAGAATGATGCGATCACCCGGCATCCCCAACTCTTCGGCCTTGGCGGCGGATTCAAGCGCCGAGGTCACCATCGCTTCGCGCATCACCTCGATGGCGTCTTTCGGCTCGGCGCGATTCGCGTTTTCATCCATGATGCGCGCCAGCAGATCCTGATCGAGGCTTCCCCAGTTCACACCGATGCGCACCGGCTTGTCATACTTGCAGGCGATTTCGATCATCTGTGCAAACTGCTCGTCGCGCTTCTTGCCGTGACCAACGTTACCGGGGTTGATCCGGTACTTGGCCAGCACCTGTGCGCATTCCGGATGGTCGGCCAGCAGGCGGTGACCGTTGTAATGAAAATCGCCAATCAGCGGCACAGTAACGCCCATGCTGTCCAGATGCGCACGGATCGCCGGTACGGCAGCCGCCGCTTCCGGCGTATTAACCGTAATGCGCACCAACTCCGACCCGGCACGCGCCAGTTCAGCGCACTGAATGGCCGTCTTCAGGACGTCGACGGTGTCGGTATTGGTCATCGACTGCACGACAACCGGCGATTCGCCACCCACGGTGACATGACCAATTTTTACGGCGCGCGTTGAACGGCGCGCGGCGGGATGCATCGAATGACTCAAGGCTTGCTCACCTACGGGTTATCAATCAAGATTCAGACGCGCGACGTCGTCCTTGCTGCGTTGCGAAAGCTCAATCAGCTTGCCTTTGTACTGAACGGTGACGTGGGTCGCGTTGCCGATCACCAGCGCAAAGGGTGGCTGGCCTTCAATATCGCGCTGACTGCCGGCTGGATTGAGCTGCGAAAAAATAATCTGCCCGCTGCGGTCGCGTATTTCGACCCAGGACGGCTCCGCAAAGATGAGTCTCAGCCCGCTGCTCGAATCCGCCGCAGATGCCTGCGGCGACTGCCCGGCTGGCGCCGCAGACGGAACCGGCAGAGCGACCGGCGCTTCCTCTGCGCTGGCGGCCTCACGGGCCGGCGCTACCTGATCTGAAGGGCCATTGGGCTTGAGCGGCTCGCCATTTTCAACAAGAACCGCCGGGGCTTTGCTGCCGGCCATCAACTCCGACAGCTTTGACTGCCAGAAATCCTGCGGCACGAAAAAATAGGCCAGCACAGCCAACACAACGAGCGCCAGACCCAAAAAAACCGTCGCAAAATCCCGCCGCTCAACGTTTCCCGTCTGCGGCAGCGCTGTATTGCTTCCGGACGGGAGATCGAGGCTCGGCGGTTGCGGCATATGCAACGCAGAAAGCGCCTGCATGAGAGGCTCGGGGTCGAGTTTAAGCAAGCGCGCATAGTTGCGGACGAAACCCCGGATAATCGTATTGCCAGGCAGATGCGACCAATCTTCCTGCTCCAGCGCAATAACCTGGTGAACACTGAGCTTCAGCGCCTTCGCCACGTCGGCGGCGGTCAAACCCTTCGTCTCCCGTGCCGCTTGCAACTGCTGGCCAACGCTCAACAACACGGGAAGCGGCGTCTCCAGACAGGCTTCGGAAGCGCTTGGCGCAATCGACGCTGCAGTCGCGTCAGATGCGTCGCCATCGGTAGACGACGGCATGAGAATCTCTTCACTCATTCGAAGCTACCCTTGAGTAATTCCTGATATTCGGGCGAATCGGGAAATTTCTGTCGCAACTGACTGCTGTAATTCGCTTCAGCAGAACGATCACCCAGACGGTGCTCAATCCTGATTAACAGCCAAAGCGCCTCCGCATTGGGATCATTCAAACGAAGCGCTTTTTTTAACTGTTCCCTGGCGGCCTCTGGACTGCCGCGCTTGAAACTGATGCCGGCCAATTGAAACAGTGCTTGCGCGTTATCCGGCGAGAAACGCAAGGCTTTGCGAACAAACTCCTCCGCCAAAACCAGTTCACCG
>CAJAHZ010000273.1 GCA_903939665.1 uncultured Pseudomonadota bacterium
ACCGCCAGCACCAGCAGCAAGGCGCCGCCGATTTGCCAGGCAAGCAACGCGGTCGGCAGCCAGATCGCCACGCCAGCACAGCCCAGCCACAGGCCGGCAGCGATCAGGAGATTACGGTGGGGAAGCAGCACAGGCTTCAGCCTTTTCGCCGCTTAAACGCGCGGTGCCGGCACTGAGTCGAGCAGGGTCATGAGTAGGGTGTCGGCGGTGAAGCCTTCGATTTCCGCCTCGGGCGAGGTTGTCACCCGATGGCGCAGGGCGGGCAGGGCGACGCGCTTGATGTCGTCGGGCGTTACGAAGCAGCGTCCGCCGAGCAGCGCGGCGCCGCGTGCGGCGCGGATCAGCGCGATGCTGCCGCGCGGCCCGGCACCCGCCGCAAAGCCGTGATGATCGCGCGTCGCGCGAACGATGGCCACAGCATAATCGAGCACGCGCTCGTCAACGTCGACGTGCGATGCTGCCATTTGCAGCGACTCGATGTGGCGCGTGGTGAGCAGCGTGTTGACCTTGTCCACGCCGAGTTCGGCGCCGGTGTTGCGATCAGTGACGCTGCGCGTCAGCGCCGCCTCATTTTGTGCATCGGGATATTCAATGCGGATCTTCAGCAGAAAGCGGTCGAGCTGCGCTTCCGGCAGTGGGTAGGTGCCTTCCTGCTCGATCGGATTCTGCGTCGCCAGCACCATGAAAGGCTGCGGCAGGCGGTTGGCCGTTCCTTCGAGCGTCACCTGGTATTCCTGCATGGCTTCGAGCAGTGCCGATTGCGTTTTGGCCGGTGCGCGGTTGATTTCGTCGGCGAGCAGCAGGTTGGTGAATACCGGGCCGCGCCGCGTGACGAACTGGTTGTTCGCCATGTCGAAAATAGTGTGGCCGATGACGTCCGAGGGCATCAGATCGGGGGTGAACTGGATGCGTGCAAATTCTCCCGAGAAGGTCTTGGCCAGCGCCTTGACGAGCAAGGTCTTGCCGAGCCCGGGAACGCCCTCAAGCAGGATGTGCGCACCGGCGAGCAGGCCAATCAGTACCTCGTCGAGCACCGCCGGCTGGCCGATCACCGCCTTGCCAAGCTCTTCGCGGACGGCCTGCAGCAGGGCGGTGGCTTTTTGCGCCTGTTCTTCGTTCAGTGTGCTCATGCGTTGCGTCCTGGTGGTGAGATTCAAAGGCGTTGGTCGAGGCGCTGCAGGGTCTGCATGGCCACGGTGAAGTCGTCGGGAGCCAGTGCCTGACCTGAGGTCAGTGCTGTCTGGATGTATTTTGTCTTGCAGCCAGCGATCTTGGCCAGTGCGATCCGTTGTTCCGATGCGTCTTGCCGGTAAAGGTAGGGGTGGCGCAGCGACAGTCGCTTGTGTACGGCCTGGCGGACGACGTTCAGCCAGTGTGTGATACCGCCTTCGCGCCAGACGCTGCGACCGATGGCGACAAGATGCTGGACAAGGTCGCGGCGCTCGCTGATCGGTGTGGCGATGGTTCCGCCAAAGCGCGGGATGATTCGCCACAGCCAGAGTGCGATCAGCAAGGCGGCGCTGATCAGCGCCATCCAGGCCGATTCGACCAGCCATTGCCAGAGTGTCGGCACCGTCATGCGCGCAGCCAGACGGAGTTCGCCTTGCGGCTGGTAGCGCTGCAGCAGTGCCCAGATCAACTCGGCGTGGTCGAGCTGGTTGATCTGCCGGTTGTCCAGAAAGTGCAATCCTTCAAGTACGGTGATTTGTCCCCGGCCCCACGCATAGTGCAGCAATGCGCTGCGATTGTCGGCCGGCCCGGCGTGCCATGCCGGCTCCGGCAATGCGCTGCTCAGTCCCTTGCCTAGGTGGCTCAAACGGTAACTCGTGTCGCTATCGGGTGGGCTGACTTCAAGCGCTGCGGGTGGCTTCTGGCGGTCGGCCCCGGGGGCGGCTGTTTCGTCGGCTGTGCATTGCAGCGCTGATGGGCGGTAGCGACTGACGCCGAGTTTGCTCAGCAATGGATCGTCGCCAATATCTTCGGCAGCAACGATCAGGTAGCCGCCGGCGTGCACCCAGTCAAGCAGCCGTTCGCTGCGTGCCGGGTCGACGTTGCGGCGGCGGTTTTCGTCGAGGATCAAGACGCCGCCGTTGGTCATTGAATCCAGTGTGCGCGGCGATTCGATGCGCGTCACCGGGCGGCCGAGTTTGCCGAGCAGACGTTCAAGCGCCAGATAGGGGTTGCGCTGCGCTTCTTTTTGCGCAGCTTCCCAATGGCTGGTCGGCACCTGTTCAAAGTTCTGCAGGAACCACAGGCTGCCGAGCGTCGCGATAACGGCGAAGGCGACCAGTGACCAGATGATGTTGCGCTTCATGCCGCCCCGTCTGGCGCGGCGAAATGTTGCGCCCAGCGCTGGCACAGGTCGCGTGCGCTTGCCGCATCGGGCGGCGTTTCGGCGTAGGCTGTGCGCTTCCAGGCGTCGAGCAATTGGGCAAAGTAGATTGCGGCCTGCGCATCGATACGACCGCTGACACGGCGCAGGCAGACGTCCTCGGTATCCCCGGCGCGAAACTCGATGTGCTGGCGCCGGATCAGCGCGACCAGCGTGCCGCGGTAGAGTAGCGACAAGGCGGCTGCGTAACGACCGGCGTTGAGTTCGACCAGCGCCGCACCGGCGATGTCGTCGGGCAGCGAGGCGGGCCGCAGGTCGAGACCGAACAGGGTGTCCGGCTGTTTGAACGGCGGCGCGCGGTAGCCCAACGCGAGGTGACGGTAGCGGTAGATCAGGACGAGCAAGGCCACTACGGCAAGAAAAAGTACGAGGTAGATGAGTCCGCGTGTCCCGCTGGCCAACAGCTCGGCGAGGCTGATCAGTTGTTTCACCCACCATGGCATGTCTGTTTTGTCCTCCTTGTCCTGCTTGCGCGGACGCCAGCTTGTGTCCTCAACTTTGCGACCGAAGGCGGGATCGGCGAGTACTTGTTCCGTCAGTTTCCGGATGGCGCCGTCCGGTCGTTTGGTCGCCGCCGGGGTTTGCTCGCGGACGACTTCGCTGGGCGTTTCCTCGGCAAAAGTATCGACCGGGTAGCCGAGCGTCCCGGCCAGGCTGCCGGCGAGCAAGGCGATGATAGCCGCGCGCGCCAGAGCCGGGCTTGTCGCTGAAGCCGCCTCCACCTGCCTTGCGGCCATTCGCCGGAAGGCAACTTCGATGTCCCAGCCCTCGAGTTCGCTGCGCCGGTTGAGATAAAGAGAAAAACCTGCCGCGACGAAGAAGGGTTCGACAACCGATTCGGCCGCGACCCAGGCGAGATTGAAAGCGTGCACATGCCAATCCTCCGACTCGCCGGCGACGAGATCCGCCCACGAGAAAGCGGGCATGCCATCGGATGGCGTAAAGAAATCGATCAGCGCGACCAGACCGAATTCGAAGATGACGACAAAATGAGCGCAAACAAAGGTCAGCCAGAACGCATAGCTGCTCGTTTTTCGGCCCAGAATTCGCAGGCGCGCACGCCCCGTTTTGCCGCGCTGGCCTTCAAGTTGCCAGACTGGCAGGTCGAACGAACGATGGGTGTTGAAACGGCGCAGCGTCAGGCCGGCGAGCAGGCCGGAATGCCGCAGCAGACCGGGCAGCGCACGCCACACGTCGCGCACCGATGGCGCTGCGCCAAACGAAGCTTCGGCAAAGACCTTGAGCAGGATGCGATCGAACAGCGGCTTCAGCCACCAGATGAGGAGCATGGCGACCACCGGCCACTGCCACAGCAGCGCGATGGCGAGCAGCGCGAAGGGCAAAAAAGTGGCGCACCATACCCGGTAGACCGGGCTGTGCCAGCGACGCAGCATCACCAGTCCGAGGTCGAGCGCCTCCCATGGGCTGCGTCGGCGCAGGGCAAGCTTGAGCTGGTCAAGCTGCATGGCGGGTTCGGCCAGCGAACAGGAAATAGGCCAGCAGGATGAGCCAGACGGCAATGCCGACGCCGATCTTCAGCGCGAACGGCAGCGTGCGGCTGGGTGACCACAGTGATTCGATGAAGGCGGCGCTGAAGGTCAGCGCCGCAGCGCCATAGAGCAGTCGCACGGCGCCTTGCGCGGCGCCCTTCAGCGCGTCGGCGCGGCGCCGGCGACCGGGGGCAACGAGCGCCAGTCCGATTTTCAGGCCGGCAGCGCCCGAAAGTACGGCGCCGATCAGTTCCGGCGCGCTGTGGCCGGCGACGAAACCCCAGAAGGTCTCGATGTGGCCGAGTTGCGTCAAATAGCCGGCAGTGGCGCC
Source organism: uncultured Pseudomonadota bacterium (assembly GCA_903939665.1). Taxonomy (GTDB): domain Bacteria; phylum Pseudomonadota; class Gammaproteobacteria; order Burkholderiales; family Rhodocyclaceae; genus CAJBIL01. Next base: position 4,214 of record CAJAHZ010000273.1, read on the forward strand.
AATCAGCAGGCCGTTATAGACAAGGAAGAAAATGCTGCCCAGCCCGAAAGCAATGCCGCCGGCAAAGCACTGAAAGTCGATGCGCACGTTGTTGGCGATATAAAAGGCGAGCATTGTCAGTTCATCCGACGCGGTGCGCGGTCGGCCAAGCCGCTCGGCGGTCGGCGAATACATTTCCTCGAAGCGCGCCACCGTATCCGGGGACATCAGGAAATACACGCCGTCCGGGTACCACTGCAGCAGGGCCAGCGTGGCGAGCAGCGGCAGAAAGAACAGTGCCGCTGCGGCGACGACAAATCGGGATTCGTCGCGCACCAGGCGGGGCAAGCCGGCAACCAGGAATTCCAGCCAGTGCCCCCGGGCCCGTCGGCGCGCGCCGTAAATGCGCTGATGGGCCGCCAGCACGCGGTCATGCAGGGCATGAACCAGCGGGCTCGAATAATTCCGGTCGCGGGCCAGCGAGAGGTCCTGGCAAAGCTGGCGGAAAGCCGACGGCAGCGCGCCGATGGCAATCCCGGGCAGTGGCGCAGTGGTTTGGCCGGCCGCTTTTTTTCCCCGCCCCGTCGTCGCGCTCAGCCAGCGATCCCACGCGTGCCAGTCGCCCTGTCGCTGGTTGATAAACTGAGTTTCCTTCATGGCCGCCTTTTTATGATTATGGAATGGTAGCCGTTTGGGTGCGTGGGCGCTACTGGGCGATCATCGGTTCAATAGGGGTCAAGCGGGATGGCCGTCAGTACCTGCGTGGTTTCCGGGTCGATGAAGGCGGTCCAGAATTCTTTGCGACCGACCAGGGGGAGGTAGAGCAGTTTGTCGGCGGGGCGGCCAGCGGCATCTATTCCCCGGTCGATAAGGCTGGATTGTGCGGGGAAGCGCTTTTTCAACTCATTAACCGGCTTGGCCTGCTGCAATACGGCGGATCGAGCCACCTCGTAGGGCTGCCAGAAGTCGGGGCGGGTGGCGGCAGGCACGCCGGCCAATTCCGCCATGACGATATCCGCTTTTTCGCTCGCCGTGGCGTGGCGGATCGACAATGTCGTCGGACCGGTCAGCGGAAGAGGCTCAATGCCCGCCGGCGTTTTGGGCAGCAGTTCCTGAGGGATTTCGATGGCGTGCACTACGCGGAAGCGGTCGTACTCGAAAACCAGGTGAACCGGGCGGGCTGCGAAGACGATCCACAGCCCGTAGCCGAGGGCGGCCAGCTGGGTCAGACCAATTGCGGTGAAATCGAAAGCCAGTGCCTGGCGAGATTTTTTTCGGTCGAAAATAGAGAGTGTCAGCAACGGCCCGAGAATGACGTCGACCGTTACCAGAATGAGAAACAACTCGCGTCCGCCGGATATTTCACGATACGGCTGTGGGTACCAGACGAGAAAAACCAGCAGTCCGGCCAATGCGGCAATGCTTAGGCTGATCGAGAAGTGGATGCCAAATGCTTTCAGGCGGTCGCGCCAGTTGAACATGATCTCCTTCCTCATGAAATGTAAATGCAGCGCTCTATATATTCTTTCCTTGCCCGAAATTCAAGAGCACAAATCATCTTGCGGGGGGTGAAGGGTCTGTAGCGTGCCGGTAGACGGCTGGCTCTTGCATCCCTTAGAGTTTATGCTTCGATGAATGAAAAAAGCTCTTTGCACAATGCGGTAAAGGGCTGAACCTTGGATCAAGCCGTGTCCTCACCGTCCGTTTGCCACCCCCTGCCGGAAGGCCATCAGCTCGATCAATACCGAATTGGTCGTATGCTGTCACGCGGCGGTTTTTCCATCGTTTATATGGCGTGCGACCAAGCCGGCACGCCGGTGGTGGTCAAGGAATATTTGCCGATGCAGCTCGCGCAAAGGAGCGCGGACAGCCCGGTGCCGGTCGTTTTTGCCGAAAGCCAGGGCATGTTCAACAACGGTCTGCGCAGCTTTATGGAAGAGGCGCGGCTGCTGGCGCATATTCGTCATCCGAACATCGTTACCGTGCTGGATTTTGCCAAGGCCAACGGCACGGCCTATATCGTGATGCGTTATGAGCAGGGGCATAGCCTCGAGGAGTATCTGGGCGGGCTGCGCGCGCGCGGCGAGGCGATCAGCGAGCGTTTTTTGCGCGGCGTCTTTGTGCGCCTTCTTTCCGGTTTGCGCGAAGTCCATAGTCAGAAACTGCTGCACCTCGACCTGAAGCCGGCCAACATCTATTTGCGCGACGACGAGCACCCGGTCCTGCTCGATTTCGGCGCCGCTCGCTGGGGCCTGGGGCTCGATGATGGATCGCTGGCGCAGATCTTCACGCTGGGTTTCGCTGCGCCGGAGCAGCAATGCGCCGGTGAAACGATGGGGCCATGGACGGATATTTATGCGATTGGCGCAACCCTCTATGCTTGCCTTGACGCCGGAAAAACACCGCTGGCGGCTGGCCTGCGGATGGACGCTGATGTCTTGGAACCCGCTCAGCGGCGCTGGGCCAGAATCTATTCGACGCAACTGCTGGAAGTGATCGATTGGTGCATGCAACTGCCGGTCGAGGCCAGGCCGCAAAGCGTTCATGCCTTGCAGAAGGTGTTGAACGGGGAATTGCTCGATCTGGTCGATCCCGGCTGGTTTCAGGCGTGACGCGTTGTCGGCAGGGCGCGCGCTGCAAGCAGCCTTGCATTTTTCGCCCCGCTCGTTTCTAATACGCGTTCGAGTTCCTGATTTGAGCTGACGATCATGTTTTCTTCCGACGACCGCGTTTTTGCTTCACCAGCCGCTGAGCCAGCGGCGGCGCTCGTCATTACGGTCGGTGCTTCGGTAGTACGTGTACTGGATGTAGTACGCGTAGTACCTGGCGCACCGTCGGGGGTCGGAAGAAAGAAAGTCGAAGCGTAACGAAGCAGCAAACGACAGATTTCAGAAACCCCCGCCGGTGCGAGCCGAGCGGGGGTTTTGCTTTTTGGCCCCGCCCGGCAGTGTCAAACCGGCATTTTTAAGGAGAGCCCCGTGGCTATGCAAACAACCGAAACCCTCACCGGCGCACAAATCGTCGTCCGTCTGCTCGAAAGGCAGGGCGTGCGAACGCTGTCCGGCATCCCCGGTGGCGCCATTCTGCCGATCTACGATGCGTTGTCGCAGTCGACGCTGATTCACCACGTGCTGGCCCGCCACGAGCAGGGTGCCGGTTTTATCGCGCAGGGCATGGCGCGGGCGACCGGCCTGCCGGCGGTTTGTCTGGCGTCGTCCGGCCCCGGTGCGACCAATCTGCTGACGGCGATTGCCGATGCCAAGCTCGATTCGATTCCTTTGGTCGCGATCACCGGCCAGGTGCCGAAGGCGATGATCGGTACCGATGCCTTTCAGGAGGTCGATACCTACGGGCTGACGATCCCGATCACCAAGCACAATTTTTTGGTCAATTCAGCCGATGATTTGCTTGAGGTCATCCCGCGAGCTTTTCGTCTTGCGGCTTCGGGTCGCCCCGGCCCGGTGCTGGTCGATATTCCGAAGGATGTGCAGAACCAGTCCATCGAGGTCAGTGAGTGGCCGCAGCCGGGCGTTGCCGATCCGATGCCGGCACCTGATGCCGAGTTGATCGCCCGGGCCGCGGCGATGATCAACGAAGCCGAGCGCCCGATGCTTTACCTTGGCGGTGGCGTCGTTCATTCCGGTGCTTCCGAACTGGCCGTGGCGCTTGCCGAAAAGGCCGGACTGCCGACGGTAATGACGCTGATGGCACTGGGTGCGATGCCGGTCGATCACGCTCTGTCGCTGGGTATGTTGGGCATGCACGGCGCGCGCTGTACCAATTTTGCGCTGGATGAGTGCGATTTGCTGATCGCTGTCGGGGCGCGTTTTGACGACCGGGCAACGGGCAAGGTCGCTGCTTTCTGCCCGCAGGCAAAAATCATCCATATCGACATCGATCCGGCCGAACTCGGCAAGATCAAGGCCGCGCATGTCGGCATTGCCGGTGACGTGAAGGCCGTGCTGAAGATGCTTTCTCCGGAAGTTGATGCGCAGTTGCGCAAGCGCTGGCTGTCGCATGTCGCCAGCCTGAAGGCGGCACATCCGCTGCGCATGCCGGGAATCGACGATCCGCGCACGCACTATGGCCTGATCCGCGCCGTTGCCGACTGCCTCGATGACGAAGCGACGATTGCCACTGACGTCGGCCAGCACCAGATGTGGGTCGCACAGGCTTATCCGTTGCGCCGACCGCGCCAGTGGCTGACTTCGGGCGGCCTCGGAACGATGGGCTTCGGCCTGCCCGCAGCCATCGGCGCGGCACTGGCTGAACCCGAGCGCACCGTGGTCTGCTTTACCGGCGACGGCAGCATCCTGATGAACGTCCAGGAGTTCGTCACTGCGGCGGAGGAGGGCGTCAATGTGAAGGTGATCCTGATGAACAACGCTTCGCTTGGGCTGGTGTTTCAGCAGCAGACGATGTTCTACGGAGAGCGCATCTTTGCTTCGAAATTCAAGGGGCAACCCGATTTCATCAAGGTCGCCGAAGGTTTCGGTTTTGCCACCGTCGATCTCGACAAGGAAAGCGATCCGCGCGCGGCGCTTGCCGCAGCGCTTTCATCGCACGGCCCGACGCTGATCCACGCCAGTATCGACATGCGCGAGCAGGTTCTACCCATGGTCGCACCGGGCGCCGCCAACAAAGACATGATCGGAGGCTGAAAATGAATGCGATTTCACAAGCGGAAAACAAGGCGCTGGCTCGCGCCGTTCTGGAACTCGACGTCAACAACCACGCCGGGGTCATGTCGCACGTGGTCAGCATGTTCTCGCGCCGCGCCTACAACGTCGAAGGGATTCTCTGCATGCCGGTTGGCAACGGCTCGACCAGCCGAGTCTGGCTGATGGTCAATGAAGACGGGCGTCTTGAGCAGATGGTGAAGCAGTTGGAGAAGCTGGAAGACGTTCTGGCCGTGCGCCGGCATGGCGCTGAGCATGAGGTGTTTGAGCGGCTGGCAGAGTTTTTCCGGTAGCGCCTTACGAGAAAAGAGGTAGGCCGGATCAGTTCTGATATTCCAGCATCCGCAGCCCGCTTGAGTTGACTTGGCGACTGTTACGACTAGACTAGACTTGATCAACATGAGGAGGTTTGCCATGGAACAGGTCAATATCTATGAGGCTAAAACCCACTTTTCAAAATACGTCGAACAAGCCGAGTCGGGTCAGGATGTGATAATCGCGCGTGGCGGCAAGCAGGTGGCGAGGCTTACGTCGATTGAGTCAAAAAAGAACCCGATTCGTTTTGGGGTGCTCAAGGGCCGAGTGCAGGTTTCGGCGGATTTTGACGAAACGCTGCCCGATGAGGTGCTTGCGGGTTTTGAGGGGCGGTGATGCGTATTCTTCTGGATACGCATGTTTTCATTTGGGCGGTAACTGACGACCCGCGCTTGACGCCAGCGGCCCGAGGGCTGATTGAGGCGGCCGACAGTGTCTATGTGTCGGCTGCTTCCATTTGGGAGATAGCGATCAAATCGGTGCTGGGAAAAATCGATGCTGATGCCGAGGAAATGGCACAGGCAATCACGGAAAGCGGCTTCGTTGAATTGTCGGTCTCTACGGCACACGCGGCTCAAGTAGGCAAATTGCCGCTGTTGAACAATCATAAAGATCCGTTCGACCGATTGCTTGTGGCGCAATCCATGACCGAGCCGCTGGTGTTGCTGAGCGCCGATGCGAAGGTGCTGGCCTATGGTGGGTTGGCTCGTGCCGTTTAACCAGAATCGAATCGCTGAAAAAACAAGGTCAGAGTGAATTGATCGGCTGCCGTCTGGGGCTTGACAGCAAATTTGCCTGACGATTGCGACTGCCCGTAACGTGATATGCGAGGCTGCGCAAATAGAATTACGGCTCAGCAGGTTGTTAGCGTCCGCTCTTGCCGCCCCTTCTTCCACTGTTATCCCAGCCATAGCGCACCGTCCGCTGCCAGCGCGAATCTGCCTGACGCAACGGGTTCGCCGCGGGAGGGGCGGGGCGAACCGGCGGCTTTGCTGCGGGGCGGGCGGACGACTTCGGTTTGTTGTTCATGGTTTGCTCGAGAAGGGCTGTGCGCTGCCTATGGTAAACTTTCAGCTTATTCCAACGCTCTCGGGAAATCCATGTCCGGCAATACGATTGGCACCTTATTCACTGTAACCTCGTTTGGCGAATCGCACGGCCCGGCCATCGGCTGTGTGGTCGATGGCTGCCCGCCGGGACTGGAAATCTGTGTGGCCGATATTCAGGCCGAGCTGGATCGTCGCAAGCCGGGTACGTCGCGCCACGTAACGCAACGTCGCGAGTCGGATACCGTTGAAATCCTTTCCGGCGTCTTTGAAGGCAAGACCACCGGTACGCCGATTGGTCTGCTGATCCGCAATGAGGACCAGCGCAGCAAGGATTACGGCAATATTGCCGAAACTTTCCGGCCGGGGCACGCCGATTACGCCTACACGCAGAAATATGGTTTTCGTGACTATCGTGGCGGTGGGCGTTCGTCGGCGCGCGAAACCGCGGTGCGTGTCGCGGCGGGCGCGATTGCGCGTAAATGGCTGAAAGAGCGCTATGGGGTGACGATTCAGGGCTGGATGAGTCAACTCGGGCCGATTGAAATCCCCTTTGTCGACGCCGCGCAGATTGTCGAAAATCCGTTTTTTGCGCCGAATGCGGCGATCGTTCCGCAACTTGAGGCGTACATGGACGAACTGCGCAAGTCGGGTGATTCAGTCGGTGCGCAGATCAGCGTTGCGGCGGCTGGCGTTCCGCCCGGTTGGGGCGAGCCGGTGTACGATCGCCTCGACGCCGAAATTGCCTACGCGATGATGGGAATCAATGCGGTGAAAGGCGTCGAGATCGGCGCGGGTTTTGCCAGCATTGCGCAGAAGGGTAGTGAGCACGGCGACGAGATGACGCCGCAGGGTTTCCTCTCCAACAATGCCGGCGGCGTGCTCGGCGGCATTTCGACCGGCCAGGACATCGTCGTGAACGTGGCGATCAAGCCGACATCGAGCATCCGCTTGCCGCGTCATACGGTCAATCTGGCTGGTGAGCCGGCGGTGGTGGAGACGCACGGACGGCACGATCCCTGTGTCGGCATTCGCGCCACGCCGATCGCGGAAGCCATGCTGGCGCTGGTTTTGATCGACCATGCGTTGCGTCATCGCGCGCAGTGCGGCGACGTTGTCTGCGCGACGCCGCGGATCCCAGGAAGCGTATAATTTGAATTGACCGCTGGCGTGGTCAGCGGATTTTTTGGGAATCATCATATGCAAACATCCATGCTCTCGCACGACCTGCACAAGGAATTTCCGGATCTGTCGGAGAGGATTCAGGTCCTGAAAACCGGGAATCAGCATTTTGCCCGCCTGTTCGATCAGCACGGCACACTGGATAACCAGATCGTCAAGGCCGAAGAAGGTATCGCACCGATGGACGATCTGGCACTTGAGACACTGAAGAAAGAGCGTCTGAAGCTGAAGGACGACCTGTATCAGATGCTCAAGGCGAACTGATTCGCGCCAAGCGCTGATCGCATTACGACGCATCCGGTAAAATTGCCGGATGCAGTCACTCCCTTACTGGCGCCTCTCCGGCTACTATTTTTTTTACTTCGCCTTCATCGGCGCCTTCTCGCCGTATTTCGGGCTCTATCTTCAGTCGTTGTCGTTTTCGGCCTGGGACATCGGTCTGCTGATGTCGCAGATGCAGTTGATGCGCCTGTTCGGGCCGTGTCTGTGGGGCGCGCTGGCTGATCGTCTGGCGCGCCGCGTGCCGATCATTCGACTGGCCGGACTGGTCAGTCTGATCGGTTTTTCAGCCTTCTTCTTCGTGCAAAGCTTCGAAGCTTTTCTCGTCGCCATGGCGTTGCTGGCTTTTTTCTGGAGCGCGGCATTGCCTCTGGTCGAGACGGTCACCTTTGATCATCTGCGCGCCGAGCCAGCGCGCTACAGCCGCATCCGGCTCTGGGGGTCGGTCGGCTTCATTGTCGCCGTGATGGGAACCGGGGCCCTGCTTGACCATTTGCCATTGCCCAGCCTGCTCTGGGTGATCGTCGGCTCACTGCTCGGCATTCTCCTCTACTCGCTGGCCATTCCCGAGGCACCCGTTCATGCGCACCTGGACGCACATCCGCCGGTCCGCGAGATCCTTCGTCAGCCGCGTGTCAGGGCGCTGTTTGGATCATGTTTCGCGATGTCGGCCGCGCACGGCGCGCTGTATATTTTTTACTCGATTTATCTGGCCGATCATGGCTATAGCAAATCGCTGGTCGGCGGCTTGTGGTCACTTGGCGTACTGGTGGAAATTGCGGTTTTCTTTTACATGCCCCGCCTGATGCGCCGCTTTGGCTTGCGCAATCTTCTGCTGGCAAGTTTTGTTGCGGCTGTGCTGCGTTTCCTGATGATTGGCTGGGGTGTCGATTGGCTGGCCGTCGTTGTCTTCGCGCAGGTGTTGCACGGCCTGACCTTTGGCGCTTATCACGCGGCTTCGATCACGGCGGTCAATTGCTGGTTTCCGGGGCGCAGCCAGGCGCGCGGTCAGGCCCTCTATTCGAGCCTCTCGTTCGGTGCCGGCGGCCTGCTTGGCGGCTTGCTCAGTGGCTGGATGTGGGATGGCGTCGGTGCGGCGCTGACCTACACGCTGAGTGCGGCCTTTGCGCTGGCAGGTCTGGTGTTGGTTGCGGCTTGGGTGCGTGAGTGCGATGTTGATGATGTCGGCGAACGAGCGGCGTCGCGCGTTGTCGACGTTTCTGATTCTCTTTGAGTTTGATTATGCCCTCTCGAATTTTCACGTATGGCTGGTTGTCTGCGCTTGCCCTTGCCATGGTGGCGGGTTGCGCTACCGTCCGCACGACGTCCGGCGGCTCTGTTGGCGTCGACCGGCAGCAAACGATGCTGGTTTCAGCCTCGGAGGTCAATCGCTCGGCGGACAAGGTTTATCACCAAACGATCAGCGAGGCCCAGGCAAAGGGCCGTCTTAACCGCGATGCGGTTGAGTTGGAGCGTGTTCGTGCCATCGCCATGCGGTTGATTCCGGCAACCGGCGTTTTTCGCAGCGATGCGCCCGGATGGCGCTGGGAAGTCAATGTGCTGAGCTCGAAGGAGCTTAACGCTTGGTGCATGCCGGGCGGCAAGATTGCTGTTTTCAGCGGATTGATCGAACAGTTGCACGTGACTGACGATGAGTTGGCGGCTGTGATGGGGCATGAGATTGCCCATGCACTGCGCGAACATGGACGCGAGAAGGCCGGGCAGTCTGCCGGCGTCGGTATGGCGGCGGCGCTGGGCGGTGCCTTGCTGGGCGCGTATTACGGGGTTGATCCCAGTCTTGGTCAGAATATTCTCGGCTCGGTCGGCGATCTGGCCTTCATGCGCCCCAATTCGCGCGGCATGGAGCAGGAGGCCGACCGCATTGGTGTCGAGTTGGCGGCGCGTGCCGGTTACGATCCGCATGCAGCGATCAGCTTGTGGGAAAAAATGGGCCGCGTTTCAGGCGGACAGCCGCCGCAGTGGCTGTCTACGCACCCGTCGCATGAGTCCCGGATCGCCGATTTGCGCGTTTACGCGGATCGCGTCCAGCCACTTTATCGCGCCGCGCACAAAGGGGGCTGAGCGTGCGGCGCTCAGCACTGGCTGACAGGGCCAGCGGGCCTGTGACATAATTCAATGTTCCAATGGCCGCTTGCGGCCTAACGTTGCCGGATAGCCAAAAATGCCGCAGACCTTATACGACAAGCTTTGGCAGAATCACGTGGTGCATGAAGAATCGGATGGCACCGCGCTGCTTTACATCGACCGTCACCTGGTGCACGAGGTGACCAGCCCGCAGGCTTTCGAAGGCCTCAAGCTGGCTGGCCGCAAGCCGTGGCGCGTTTCCTCGGTGCTTGCCACCGCCGACCACAATACGCCAACCGATCACTGGGATCGCGGCATCGAAGACCCGGTTTCCCGCCTGCAGGTGGAGACGCTCGACGCCAACATCCGCGAAGTCGGCGCGCTGGCCTACTTCCCGTTCAAGGACCCGCGCCAGGGCATTGTGCATGTGGTCGGGCCGGAAAACGGCGCGACGCTGCCTGGCATGACGGTTGTCTGCGGCGACTCGCATACCAGCACGCATGGCGCTTTTGCCTGCATGGCGCACGGCATCGGCACCTCCGAGGTCGAGCACGTGCTGGCCACCCAGTGCCTGCTGCAGAAAAAGTCGAAAACCATGCTGCTGCGCGTCGATGGCCGGCTCGGCAAGGGCGTTACGGCCAAGGACATCGCGCTTGCCGTGATCGGTCGTATCGGTACAGCCGGTGGCACGGGCTACGCGATCGAGTTTGCCGGCAGCGCGATCCGCGGGCTGTCGATGGAAGGGCGTATGACGCTGTGCAACATGGCGATCGAAGCCGGCGCGCGTCTCGGTTTCATTGCGGTTGACGACGTGACGATCAATTACGTGAAGGGTCGTCCTTTTTCGCCGAAGGCCGAGCAGTGGGATGCGGCCGTTGCCTACTGGCGCACGCTGCACAGTGACGAGGGTGCGCAGTTCGACTGCGTACTTGACCTGCGTGGCGACGAAATCCAGCCGCAGGTGACCTGGGGCACTTCTCCCGAGATGGTCGTGGCGATCGACGGTTGTGTTCCCGATCCGGCGAAGGAGAAAGATCCGGTCAAGCGCGAAGGCATGGAGCGTGCGCTGCAGTACATGGGCTTGAATCCGGATACGCCGATCAAGGAGATCAAGGTCGACAAGGTATTCATCGGCTCCTGCACCAACTCGCGTATCGAGGATCTGCGTGCGGCGGCAGGCGTCGTCAGGGGGCGCCACGTGGCGGCAGGCGTCAGGCTGGCGCTGGTGGTGCCGGGTTCCGGTCTGGTCAAGCAGCAGGCGGAGCGGGAAGGTCTGGACAAGATTTTTGTCGCTGCCGGTTTTGAGTGGCGCGAGCCTGGGTGCTCAATGTGTCTGGCGATGAACGCCGACCGACTCGAGCCGGGCGAGCGCTGCGCCTCGACATCGAACCGTAATTTTGAAGGTCGGCAGGGCGCAGGTGGTCGTACGCACTTGGTCAGCCCTGAAATGGCGGCTGCGGCGGCGATCGCCGGGCATTTCGCCGATGTTCGTGAAATTCTTTGAGACTGGAGCTTTTATGAAGATGCTGAGCGCACTTATCCTCGTTGTTCTGGCCATTTCTTCGACCGCTTGCAATACGGTCCATGGAATCGGCAAGGACATTGAAAAAGGCGGGCAGGCCATCGAGAAGGCTGCCAAGTAATGGATGCTTTTGTTCGTCTTGATGGCCTGGTGGCGCCGCTCGATCGGGCCAATGTCGATACCGATGCGATCATTCCGAAGCAGTTCCTGAAGTCGATCAAGCGTTCCGGTTTTGGTCCGAATCTGTTTGACGAATGGCGCTATATGGATGTCGGACAGCCGGGGCGGGATAACTCGCAGCGTCCGTGCAACCCGAATTTCGTGCTCAACCAGCCGCGTTATCAGGGCGCACAAATTCTTTTGACGCGCAAGAATTTTGGTTGCGGCAGTTCGCGCGAGCACGCGCCGTGGGCCTTGCTTGATTTTGGATTTTCAGCGGTGATCGCCGAGAGCTTTGCCGACATTTTTTTCAACAACTGTTTCAAGAACGGCATCTTGCCGATCGTCTTGCCGGCGACCGAACTCGATGCGCTGTTCGCGCAGGTTGAAGCGACGCCCGGCTACCGGTTGACGATTGATCTCGAGCGGCAGGTCGTGGTTCGCCCGGACGGCAAGGCGTTACCGTTTGCCGTGGATGCCTTCCGCAAGGAGTGCCTGATCAATGGATGGGATGACATCGGTCTGACGCTGCGCCACGCCGATCTGATCAGGACCTTCGAAGATAAGCGCCGCATCGAGCAGCCCTGGCTGTTTGCATAAAGGAATAAGCATGAAGATTTGTGTTCTCCCGGGTGATGGCATCGGCCCGGAAATCATGGCCGAGGCCGTGCGTGTTCTCAAGGCGCTCGATCTGAAGTTCGAGATGGAAGAAGCGCATCTGGGCGGCTGTGCCGTTGATGCGGCGGGCGATCCCTATCCGGAAGCCACCCAGCGTCTGGCGCAAGCAGCCGACGCGGTGTTGCTCGGCGCGGTCGGCGGCCCGAAGTGGGATACCCTGGCGCGCGAATTGCGCCCGGAGCGCGGCCTGCTCGGCATCCGCAAGCAGCTCGGATTGTTCGCCAACTTGCGCCCGGCCATTCTTTATCCGGAACTGGCCAACGCTTCGACACTCAAACCTGAAGTCGTCGCCGGGCTGGATATCCTGATTGTGCGTGAACTGACCGGCGATATTTACTTTGGGCAGCCGCGCGGCATTGAGCTGCGTGATGGGGAGCGTTATGGCTTCAATACCATGCACTACACCGAAAGCGAAATTCGCCGCATCCTGCGTGTGGCGTTCGAGGCGGCACGCAAACGCAGCAAGAAGCTGTGTTCGGTCGACAAGATGAACGTGCTGGAAACAACCCAGTTGTGGCGCGATGTGGCCAATGAGACGGCGCCGGAATACCCGGATGTCGAGCTTTCGCATATGCTGGTCGACAACGCCGCAATGCAACTGGTGCGCAACCCGAAGCAGTTCGACGTGATGGTCACCGGCAATATGTTCGGCGACATTCTGTCGGACGAGGCGTCGATGCTCACCGGCTCGATCGGCATGTTGCCGTCAGCTTCGCTGGATTCCAACAACAAGGGCTTGTACGAGCCGAGCCACGGTTCGGCGCCGGACATCGCCGGTCAGGGCGTGGCCAATCCTTTGGCAACAATTCTGTCGGCGGCCATGATGTTGCGGTATACGTTTGCGCAGGAGGCGGCGGCGTTGCGCATCGAAAGCGCGGTGAAGAAGGTGCTGGCTCAGGGTTATCGCACGGGCGATATCTATGAGCCGGGAACGCAGAAGGTCGGAACGAAGGCAATGGGCGACGCGGTTCTGGCTGCGCTGTAAATCGGATTATTGGATAGGGGTGGAATGATGAAAAAGCTTGGTCTGGTGGGTTGGCGCGGCATGGTGGGTTCGGTTCTCATGCAGCGCATGGTGGAAGAGCGTGATTTCGATCATGTCGAGCCGGTCTATTTTTCGACCTCGGCCGTTGGTGGCAAGGCGCCGACGCTGGGCGGCAAGGAAGGCGGTAATCTGCAGGATGCGATGTCGATCGATGCGCTCAAGCAGTGTGACATCGTCATTACCTGTCAGGGCGGCGATTACACCAAGGAAGTGTTTCCCAAGCTGCGCGCTGCTGGCTGGAATGGTCACTGGATTGACGCGGCTTCGGCACTGCGTATGGAAAAAGATGCCGTGATCATCCTCGATCCGGTCAATCTCAATGTCATCAAGGATGCGCTGGGCAAGGGCGGCAAGAACTGGATCGGCGGCAACTGCACGGTTTCGCTGATGTTGATGGGCTTGGGCGGTCTGTTCCAGAACGATCTGATCGAGTGGGTCAGCGCGATGACCTATCAGGCAGCTTCCGGTGCGGGTGCGCAGAATATGCGCGAGTTGTTGTCGCAAATGGGGACGCTGCATGATGCAGTCAAGGCCGAGCTGGCCGACCCGGCTTCGGCGATCCTCGATATCGACCGCAAGGTTGCCGAGACGATGCGCGCTTCAAGCTTCCCGACCAAGAATTTCCGCAACACGGCGCTGGCCGGCAGTCTGATCCCGTGGATCGACGTGCCGGTCGAGGGCGGCCAGTCGAAGGAAGAATGGAAGGGCGGCGCCGAGTGCAACAAGATCCTCGGTCGCCCGGCATTTCGTTCGCCCGGCAGTATCCCGATCGACGGCCTGTGCGTGCGGATCGGCGCCATGCGTTGCCATTCGCAGGGTCTCACCATCAAGCTCAAGAAGGATGTGCCGCTCGACGAAGTGACCGATATCATCGCCAAGGCCAACCAGTGGGTGAAGGTCGTTCCGAACGAGCGCGAGATCAGCGAGCGCGAACTGACGCCGGCGGCGGTTACCGGAACGCTGAGCGTCCCGGTCGGTCGTTTGCACAAGCTGGCGATGGGGCCGGAGTACCTGGGCGCCTTCACGGTTGGCGATCAGTTGCTGTGGGGGGCGGCCGAGCCTTTGCGCCGCATGCTGCGCATCCTGCTCGATCGCTGAGTGGCAGAGGTGTGCCGAGGGTGATTCTTCACTTTTCGGCACTTTCTCTTACATCACAAGCAAGTTTAGCTTGCATCGCTAACATCATGATGTTATTTTGATAATTCCGATTTCGACGCTCAGGGTGGCGGCGTGGCCAAAAAAACATACCAGACACTAAAAAATCTCAGACTGCGTACGTCCGCATGGGCGGTCGCATCGTGCCTTGCTCTCTCGGGTTTGCCTCTGGCAGCCCAGGCGGCCGGACTCGGCAAAGTCACTGTATTTTCGGCGCTTGGCCAGCCTTTGCGTGCCGAGGTTGAACTCTCCGCAACGCGTGAGGAACTCTCCGGAATGAGAGCGCAACTCGCATCGCCGGATGCGTTCAAGCAGGCCGGGCTGGATTACGCGACGTCGCTGATGGGGATCAAATTCGCCATCGACAAACGCGCCAATGGCCAGCCGATCATCAGGCTGAGTTCCGACAAGCCGATCAACGATCCGTTTGTCGATATGTTGCTCGAGCTGAACTGGCCAGCCGGTCGCTTGGTTCGCGAATACACTTTCCTGCTCGATCCGCCGGAGGTTGCTGCCAAGGCAGCGGCGTCAGTCGCTCCACCGGTGGCCAAACCGGCTCCAGCGCCGAAACCCGTCGTTGAGGCGAGTGCCGTATCGTCGCCTGACGACAAACCACTTTCCAAGCGGGAAGCGGCCCGGCTGCGGGCTCAGGAGTTAGTCAAGCAGCCGGTCGAAGTTGGCGAAGGTCACGAGGTAAAGCGCGGCGAGACGCTGAACAAGATTGCCAGCGCAGTCAAGCCGGAAGGCGTGTCACTTGACCAGATGCTGGTCGGGCTGTTTCGTGCCAATCAGGAGGCCTTTGACGGCGGCAACATGAACCGCCTGAAAGCCGGCAAAATTCTTTCTGTTCCGGACAAAAGCGCGATTGAGAGCGTTTCCGAGGGCGAAGCCAGAAAAATCGTTATTGCTCAGTCGTCCGACTGGAATGCTTACCGCCGCAAGCTGGCCGGTATTGCTGCACAGGCGCCGGTCAAGGATGATGCCGGCAAGCAGGAGGCTGCGGGCAAGATAACCGCCAAGGTTGAAGATAAAGCGGCTCCCGCTGCCGAGCCAAAAGATCAGGTCAAGGTTTCCCGCTCGGAAATGGCCGCCAGCAAATCCGCCGCCGCCGCTGCCAAGCACAGCGAAGAGGATCTGATCGCCAAGGAAAAGGCGCTCAAGGAGGCCAACGATCGCCTGCGTTCTCTCGAGAAGAACGTCTCCGAGTTGCAGAAGCTGGTTGAACTGAAGAATCAGAATCTTGCCGAGTTGCAGAAACAGGCAGCAGCCAAACCCGCCCCGGTCGAGGTGAAAAAACCAGTGGCTGAAGCCAAGCCACCTGTAGTTTCAGCGCCTGCGCCAGCCCCGGTTGTTGTCGCGCCGGTCAAGCCGGAGCCTGCGCCGGTGGTCGTCGAGAAGCCTGCAGAAAAACCGGTTGAGAAGCCAGTTGAGGTTAAGCCGGCGGAACCCGTTGCCGCCAAGCCGGAAGAGGTCAAGCCTGAGCCCAAGCCTGAGCCGAAGCCGGAACCCAAACCGGATGAAATGCCCAAGCCGAAAGCCAAGCCCGTCACGCCGCCGCCCCCCCCGGTCGAAGAGCCTGGCATCGTTGATGAATTGCTCGATAGCCCGATAGCCCTTGCCGGCGGCGGTCTCCTTGCGCTGCTTGCGGGTTTCTTCGTCTATAAACGCCGCCGTCAGGGTGCGGGTGAAAAGCCTCTGGCGACAAACAGCATGCTGTCGCAGCAGACCGGCGATATCTCGGCCAATTCAGTTTTCCGTAGCACCGGCGGACAGAGTGTCGATACCTCGCATACGCCGGCGCAAACTGATTTCAGCCAGGCGGGTCCGGGCAGCATCGATACCGACGAGGTTGATCCAGTCGCTGAGGCCGATGTTTACATGGCTTACGGGCGCGACGCGCAGGCGGAAGAGATTCTGCTCGAAGCCAAACAGAAAGACCCGAAGCGCTACGCTATTCACGTCAAGTTGCTTGAGATTTATTCGAACCGCAAGAGCCTCAAGCAGTTCGAGTCGCTGGCTACCGATTTGTACAGCGAGACCGGCGGCGTTGGCGCTGAATGGGAAAAGGCTGCCGGAATGGGCGCCAAGCTCGATCCGCAGAATCCGCTCTTTGGCGGCGCCGCGCAGGCTGCACCGCAGTCCTTTGATGCGGATTCGACAGTCATCATCTCGCCGCAGGCGCTCAAGAACACCGTCACGATGCCCGGGCAGTTGTCGCAACTGGCCGAGGCGGCAAGTGCAGCGCCTCCGATGATCGAGGCGGCCCCCGAGTTGCCGGTCGAAGAAGCTGCTGCGCCGTCGGAACTGATGAGTCTTGATTTCGACCTCGGAATGGGTGACGCCAAAGCGTCAGAGCCTGTTGCCGAACCGAGTCCGGATATGGACAGCACCTTGACCCTGCCGGAACCGGTTGTTGAGTCGGCAGCCCTTGACTTCGATATCGGCGGCGCTCCTGCCGCCAAGCCGGCTGAGTATCAGGGCGATGCCACGGTCGTGGGCCTGGATTTCAACTTGCCTGAAGTGGGTGGGGCGGATACCTCAAGCGTTGTTTCGCCTGAGCCGGAAGCTGCGCTTGGCGCCGATCTCGATTTTGATATCGGGTTCAGTTCAACGCCAGCACCGGTTGTCGACGAGGCACCCGCTGATATGCTTGATATCGGCTCGATCAATGACCATGAACTTGAATTCGATGTCAGCCTGACCGAATCGACTGTCCTCGGGCAGCCGATGCGTGAGCCGTCGTTCGATATGGCATCGATCAACCTCGATCTGGGCGAACCACCGCCTGCACCTGCGCCAACGCCGGTACTGGACGATGGGCAGTCGGCATTTGAAGTGGCCAACATGAGCACTGTCGTCAATTCTGATTTTTCAGCGGCTCAGTTGGAGACGATGGTGAATCCGCAGTTTGGCGCTGATATGGATCAGGCCGGGGAATTCGATATCAGTCCAAACGAGGAGGTGGCGACCAAGCTTGATCTGGCCAAAGCCTACGAAGAAATGGGTGATCTTGAAGGGGCGCGCGAACTCCTGCAGGAAGTCGTCAAGGAAGGCGATGCCGCACAACAGGAAAAAGCACAGGCGCTGCTTGCCAAGATCGCTGTATAAGCGGAACGCAAGTAAAATACGGGCCGTAGTTCCCTCGGGAGCTACGGCCTTTGTTTTTTTCCGGCCCATCGACTATTCAACGCACTGGACGCACCCATGCATCGATTTGCCGTGCATCCGACAACCCGCCTTGCCCTGTGGCTGTTGCTCATGCTGGCGATCCAGTGGCTGGATGGCTGGACGCTGGCGGCGGCTTTCCCCTTGCTGCCGGTGCTCGGTCGGCCTGTTTTGCAGCGCGGCTGGCGCCTTGTCTGGCGAGCCCGCTGGCTGTTGCTCTCGTTGTTTGTGATTTTTGCCTGGGGCGTTGCCGGCGAGCCTGTGTGGGGCGATATTCCTGCTCCTTCCCGCGAGGGTCTGTCGGAAGCGATGACCCAGTTGGGGCGTCTGTTGCTGATGTTGATGACCGTGGCGGCCTTTCTTGAGGCCATGCCATTACCCACCCTCATGACGGCGACGCATCGGCTGCTGCACCCGCTACGTCGCTGCGGGCTTGACCCGGACCGCAGCATTATCCGTCTGATGCTGGTGTTGCGTTACGTCGAGATGCTGCCACGCCCACGCGACTGGCGCACGCTGCTTGACGTGCCCGTCAATGCCGGCAGCGAGGTGCTGGAACTTGACGAGTACCCGCTACGCTGGCTGGATCACATTCTTCTGCTTTCAATTTTTGCCGTGCTTGTGGCTTTGGCTTTGCGCTGGGCGGCCGGATGAGAATTGCCCTGGGTGTCGAGTACGACGGGAGCGCTTTTCATGGCTGGCAAATTCAGCCGGCCGGCGGAACGGTGCAGGATGCATTGCAAGCGGCCTTGCGCGAGATCGCCGGGGTTCCGCTTGACGTGGTGTGCGCCGGCCGCACTGACGCCGGTGTGCATGCCACCGGACAGGTCGTGCATTTTGACACGAGCCTTGAGCGCCCACTGACCGCCTGGGTGCGTGGCGTCAATACGTTTTTACCGCCAGCCATCGCGGTGCGCTGGGCGCAGTCGGTGGCCGACGATTTTCATGCGCGTTTTTCGGCGCACGGGCGTCGTTATCGTTATGTCCTGATCAACCGGCCACAGCGCACCGGTGTTTGGCATGGACGCGCCGGCTGGTACCATCATCCACTCGATGTCGGGATGATGCGCGAGGCGGCTGCCCTGCTGGTTGGAGAGCACGATTTTTCGGCGTTCCGGGCTGCTGCGTGCCAGGCCAAATCGCCGGTAAAGACGCTGCGCCAGGCCGATGTGCAGCAGTGCGGCGACTTTATTGTGTTCGATTTTGAGGCAAGCGCCTTTCTGCATCACATGGTGCGAAATCTGGTCGGCAGCCTTGTTTATGTCGGTCAGGGGAAACACCGGCCAGAGTGGATTGAAGAACTGCTGATGGCAGGCGATCGCCGACGGGCAGCACCGACCTTTTCGGCTGCCGGCCTGTATCTCGTCGGCGTCAAGTACGAGCCGCACTGGGGGCTGCCGCTCGGTGATGAGGCTTTTTTGCCCGGTCTGTCGGGTATCTGAAAAACTGGAGCTTTTGCGATGAAACCGCGCATCAAGATTTGTGGCCTGACCCGTGTGGCGGATGTGCAGGCAGCCGTGGCGGCGGGCGCCGACGCCATCGGTCTCGTTTTCTATCCGCCGAGCCCGCGCCATGTCGATCTGCCGACGGCCGCCATGCTGGCCAATGCCGTTCCGCCCTTCATTACCATCGTCGGTTTGTTCGTCAATGCCGATCCGGCGGTCGTGCGCGCAACGCTGGCGGCTGTGCCGATTCACGTGCTGCAGTTTCACGGCGATGAAGACGAAAACTACTGCCGGCAGTTCGACCGGCCTTACATGAAAGCCGCGCGCGTAAAGCCGGGAATGGATTTGGTACAATA
>CAJAHZ010000274.1 GCA_903939665.1 uncultured Pseudomonadota bacterium
CGATCTGGCGGCGGGCGATCTGGCTGCTGCGCGCCAGCATGTCGGCTGGCTGGTCTCACGCGACACCAGCGCGCTCGATGAATCGGGCGTCGCCAAGGCCTGTGTTGAGTCGACGCTGGAGAACGGCAATGACGCCATTTTCGGCGCGCTGTTCTGGTTCGCGTTGTTCGGCGGACCCGGTGCCGTGCTCTTTCGCCTGGCCAATACGCTCGATGCAATGTGGGGCTACAAAACCGAGCGTTTTCTGCATTTCGGTTGGGCGGCGGCGCGCATCGACGATGCACTCAACTATCTGCCGGCCCGCCTGACCGCGCTCTCCTACGCACTTTTAGGCAAGACCAGAATGGCGCTGGCCAGCTGGCGCACGCAGGCGCCGAACTGGGAAAGCCCGAATGCCGGCCCGGTGATGGCCGCCGGTGCGGGCAGTCTCGGCCTCGCGCTCGGCGGCTCGGCGATCTACCACGGTCAGATTGAAGAACGCCCACTGCTTGGCGCAGGTCGCCCCGCTTTCGGCACCGACATCGCACGCGCGCTTCGGCTCGTGCAGCGCAGCCTTGTCCTTTGGCTTGGGCTGTTTCTCTGCTGGGGTTTTGTTCGTGCTTGAGCACGGGGGGCACTTGCGCGCCGCCGCGCGAGACTATGAAATCCCGCTGGCCGACTGGCTCGATCTGTCGACCGGAATCAACCCGAATGCCTATCCGGTTCCAGCGCTTGCTCCGGCCTGCTGGCAACGTCTGCCCGAGGATGACGACGGCCTTGAAGTTGCGGCAGCCGGGTATTACGGCAACGAGCACCTGCTCGCATTGCCCGGCTCGCAGGCGGCGATCCAGATCCTGCCGGCGCTCTTTCCGCCTGCGGCGGTTGCCTGCCTCGCGCCGATTTACGAGGAGCACCCGCAAGCCTGGCTACGCGCAGGGCATCGTCTGCGCCGCTTGCCCTCCCTGCAACGCGCACTGGCGGCAGCGACGCCGAATCTTTTGTTGTGCAATCCGAACAATCCGACGGCGAACACGCTGTCGCGCAGCGAACTGCTCGACGCGGCGGCACAACTGCAGCGTCGGGGAGGCTGGCTGATCGTGGACGAAGCGTTTGGCGACGCCGCGCCGGACAACTGTCTTGCGCCACTGGCTGGCAGCGAGCAGGCGCCCAATCTGATCGTCATGCGATCACTCGGCAAGTTTTTCGGGCTGGCCGGTGCGCGTGTCGGTTTCATCTTCGGCGTACCCCAAAAACTGGATCGTCTGCGCGAAGCCCTCGGGCCCTGGCCTCTTTCCGGTCCGGCGCGCGCAGTTGCCTGCCATGCGCTGGCCGATACCGCCTGGCAAACGCAGGCCAGATTTTGTCTGGAAGCCGCTGCCCGACGCCTTGCCGCGCTGCTCGCACCGCTCGGCGAAATTCGCAGCACCGCGCTTTTTGCCAGCGTGGCGACCCCCGAAGTTGCCGCACTCTTCCAACACTTTGCCCGGCGCGCTATCCTGACCCGCTGTTTCGAGAGCCATGGCCTGTTGCGTGTCGGCCTGCCCGGCAGCGAAAGCGAATGGCAGCGGCTTGCTTTGGCCATCGATGAATGGAAGCCCGTATGCTGAAACGTCTGCTTGTGATCATTGTTTCTTCTGGTTTCAATTTCGCCAGCGCCGACGTTTCGGTCGTCGACGATACGGGCGCCTCGGTACGCCTGGTGCAGCCAGCCAGGCGCATTGTCAGTCTGGCACCGCATGTTACCGAAACCTTGTTTGCCGCCGGTGCGGGAGAGCGAATCGTCGGCACCGTCGATTACAGCGACTATCCGGAAGCGGCCAAGAAACTGCCACGCCTCGGCGGCTATTCACAGCTTGATCTTGAGGCGATCGCCGCGCTCAAGCCCGATCTGCTGGTCGCCTGGCAGAGTGGCAATGCTGCGGGGCATCTCGACAAGTTACGTGCGCTCGGCTTCCCTCTTTATATTTCGCAGCCCAATCGAATTGAAGACGTGGCGCGCGAGATCGAGCGTTTCGGCGTATTGGCCGGCACCAGCACGGTCAGCGGCGCAGCGGCGGGCCGCTTTCGCGAGCGCCTCACCGGATTGAGGAAACAGCATGCCGGACGCCCGCTGGTGCGCACCTTCTACCAGATATGGAAGCAGCCGCTGATGACGATCGGTGGTCAGCAGATCATCTCCGACGTCATCCGCCTGTGCGGCGGCGAGAACGTTTTTGCCCAGCTTGAAACGATGGCGCCGACCATCACCGTCGAAGCGGTAATCGCGGCCAACCCCGAAGCCATCCTTGCCAGCGGCATGGGCGAAGCGCGCCCCGAGTGGCTCGACGACTGGAAGCGCTGGACGTCGATCAGAGCAGTCGCCCGCAACAACCTTTTCTTCATACCTCCCGAGTTGATTCAGCGCCACACGCCGCGCCTGCTCGACGGCGCTGAATTGCTTTGTCAGCACCTTGAGACGACGCGTAACAGACGGCGCGGGAAGTAGGCGCGGCAGATGGCGTTTCTTGGTCAGACAAGCGACGAATTGATTTCTTCGCTGAACGCCGCAACTTGCGTAGCGGTTTCAATCAACGTTTCTCTTCCGCCGCATCAGCTGAGCGCTGCTCCCCGGCCTTGATGCTGGCGTCAAGTTTTTGCGTCAGTTGTGCGGCTGTTTCCTTTGCCTGCTTCGCCTGTTCGGCCTGTAGTTTGGCTGTGGTGGCGGTGGC
>CAJAHZ010000275.1 GCA_903939665.1 uncultured Pseudomonadota bacterium
CGCGACGACTTCGAACTGCAGCGTGCCGACCGCGCCGAGTAGCATCGCACCACTCGCCAGATTCTCGAAAACCTGGATTGCACCTTCTTCGCCCAACTCCTGCAATCCCTTTTGTAGCTGTTTGCTCTTCAGCGGGTCGCGCAGGCGTGCGGCGCGGAAGAGTTCGGGCGAGAAGTAGGGAATGCCCTTGAAGGCCAGCGTTTCGCCTTCAGTGAGCGTGTCGCCGATGTGCAGCTGGCCATGGTTGTGGATGCCGATGATGTCGCCGGCCACTGCGTCTTCCATCAGCACGCGCTCGTTGGCCATGAAGGTCAGCGCGTTGGCGAGTTTCATTTCGCGGTTCATGCGCACGTGGCGCACTTTCATGCCCGAGCTGTAGCGGCCTGAGCAGACGCGGAAGAAGGCGATGCGGTCGCGGTGCTTCGGGTCCATGTTGGCCTGAATCTTGAACACGAAGCCGGTGAAGGCGGGTTCAGCGGGCTGCACGGTGCGGATGCCGGCGTCGCGCTCTTGCGGCGGAGGCGCCCAGTCGATCAGCGCCTGCAGGATTTCCTGCACGCCGAAGTTGTTGATGCCGGAGCCGAAGAAGACCGGCGACTGCAGGCCAGCCAGAAAGTCGACCAGATTAAACGGGCTGCTGGCGCTCTGGATCAGATCGACATCCTCGCGCAGCTTGCCGACTTCCTGTGGGAACTGTGCGTCGAGCACCGGGTTATTGATGCCGTCGAGCTTCTCCGATTCGCTGCGCCGCTCTTCACCGGGCGCGAAGCGCAGCAAGCTGTCGGTGAGCAGGTGATAAACGCCACGGAATGTCTTGCCCATGCCAATTGGCCAGGTGATCGGCGCACACTCGATGCCGAGGACTTCCTCGATTTCTTCGAGCAGTTCGAAAGGCTCGCGCACTTCGCGGTCGAACTTGTTCACGAAAGTGATGATCGGCGTGTTGCGCATTCGGCAGACGTTGATCAGCTTGATCGTTTGTGCCTCGACGCCTTTTGCGGCGTCGATCACCATCACAGCGGCGTCGACGGCGGTCAGCACGCGGTAGGTGTCTTCCGAGAAGTCCTCGTGGCCCGGTGTGTCGAGCAGGTTGACGGTGTGGTCCTGATACTCGAACTGCATCACCGAACTGGTCACCGAAATGCCGCGCTGCTTCTCCACCTCCATCCAGTCCGACGTCGCGTGGCGTGCGCTCTTGCGACCTTTGACCGTGCCGGCGAGCTGAATGGCGCCGCCGAACAGCAGCAGTTTTTCGGTCAGCGTCGTTTTGCCCGCGTCGGGGTGGGAAATGATCGCAAAGGTACGCCGCTTGGCAACATCGCGCAGGATTTCGGGAGGGTAGGGGGTAGAACTCATCGGGCAATCTTTCTGCTGCAAAAAACAAAAGCCGCCGGTCGGGCTAATGACACAGGCCCGCTGGCGGCGCAAAGGCAGAACTATAGCAAGACTCGGGCGATGCCGGAATGGCCGGTGCTGTTCCGGTTCTATTGGGAAAGTAAAACGGGTCGCCTGGATCGGCGGGGAGGCCGTCCCCCAGGAGGACTTGCTGCGCAGCGCGTCAAATGGCGATCTGCGCATTGCATTAACTGCGGAGGCAATGAATACGCCATTCTTCATCAATCGTGCGCTGCAGCGCCTATTCATCGCGGCTATCGCGGTTTGTGATTCTTGCATCAGGACTCCTGCGCAGATTGAGCAGGAGTCCTCGTTCGGTCAACGCGGGCGGCACATCTTCAGTTTGGTGTGTTCCTTGTCACCGTCGTTGTAATGGATGAACACATCATTTCCGGTCTTTTCGGCAATAACGCCGGGATACCAGCTACCGCCCTTCCATTTGCAACTTACCGCAGAGCCTTTCACCATTTCGGCAGAAGGAGTGGCACCACCACGGGCGCGGCACTTATCCACTGTGGTGTGTTCCTTGTCACCGTCGTTGTAATGAATGAACAGGGCATTGCCGGTCTTTTCAGCAACTACACCGGAATACCATGTGCTGCCATTCTTCCACAAGCACTCAACCGACGAGCCTTTGGCAATTGCACCTGAAGGGGCAGCACCGCCGGCTTTCTTGTAGCGATCTGCGCTTACCCATTCGTCCCAATTTGAGCCGTAGCCATCGTAGCGGATATAGCACTTGCTCTGGTCATCATTGACATTGGTGACCTTGGCTGGGTACCAGCTGCCTTTCCAGAGAACTTGCGCCTTATCACCGACCGAACACAAGGGTTCG
The DNA here is from genome assembly GCA_903939665.1 of uncultured Pseudomonadota bacterium. Taxonomy (GTDB): domain Bacteria; phylum Pseudomonadota; class Gammaproteobacteria; order Burkholderiales; family Rhodocyclaceae; genus CAJBIL01. The sequence goes on from CAJAHZ010000275.1 coordinate 2,231, forward strand.
GCTGTGGCGGGTACGGCGATGATTAAAATCGTTGCTGCAATGGCAAGCGAAAGAGTACGCATGAGATTTCTCCTTACGGCAATAGGTTAAGTGCGACTGGGTGTCCCTCAGTTTTTTGTCTGCCAAAGGGCGAGGTTCATGCTAGCAGCTTTTCCTGATGCTGCTTGTAAATCCAACTCCCCCAAGAACTGGGTTGGCGATCTGGGAATTGATGCGGAGGCAACCGCCCGCGTTTGGTGCGCCGGGTTGTGGGGCGGGGTTTGGCGCCGTGTCATTCTGGAGTGCAAGCTGCAGAAAATCTTTACTTATGCTTGCTGCGCCAGAAACCGATCCAGATGCCCGGCGAACGCTTTGCTTTCGCTCTGGCTCATCGGCGGTGGCCCGCCGGTCTGCACGCCGCTGGCGCGCAGGTTGTCCATGAAGTCTCGCATGTTGAGCAGCGGGCCGATGTTGGCTGCCGAATACCATTCGCCACGGTGGCTCAGGACGTGGCCGCCTTTTTCGATCACCTCGGCGGCGAGCGGCAGATCGCTGGTGATGATCAGGTC
>CAJAHZ010000276.1 GCA_903939665.1 uncultured Pseudomonadota bacterium
GGCTGGAAATCGGTGCATGCTTTGGTATGAAGAACATCGGAAAGCCGTGTGCGGGAGAACCGCATGCACGGTTTGATGAGGGAGGGCAGGTGAAAGCCTGTTCTCTACTCTACCCTGTTGTCTATCACGGATTACAGACATCCTTTAGACGCAGCCCATCCTCAAGCAGGCGCTTGCGGTTTTTTGAGCGCATAGGCGACGGCAAGCACGCCGGACATCAGCAGCAAGGCCGCTGGTAAAACAAATTGCATCTCTTTCAGGGCGGGATTCTGCGGCAACAACTGGCTGACGAAACCGATCCGGGCAAAACTGCTCACCGCCAGCACGGAAAAAAAGCTGCCCATGAACAGGCCTTCTGCCCCGCGCGTACCGAATGCCGAGGCCTGCTCCATCAGCCCGGCAAAAGCCGCCGCCCAGCCGACCCCGGCCAGCAGTTGCAGCACAACAAGCATTTCCAGGCTGCCCGCTTGAGTGGCTGCGTAACTGCTCAGCGCGGTCAGCACCATGCCGCCGGCCGCCACCACCAGCGCGCCAAAGCGCTTGATAAGCGCCCCCACGCCAAGCAGTGCCAAAAAAAACCCGACCCACAGCAAGGGCATCAGCCAGGGCAAATTCTCCTTGCCCGTGTACGCCAGATACTGGGGTGCCGCATTGGTAAATGCGTGCAACTGGAACCCGCTCGAAGCCAGTGCCAGAACGACCAGCAGGGGGACATAGGCATGAAATGCAATCGGTTGCGGCTCAGCTGCGCCGGTCTTCGGGGCGACACTGCCGGAAAAACGCAGCAACACGATGACCGCAGCCAGCAAGGTCAATGCCGAAACCGCAAACGGCAGGCGCGGATCGGCGCCTTTCAGCAGCAAGCCAACAAACGGCGAGAGTGCCGAAGCAAGCGCCATCCCCGCCGCATACCAGATCACCAGACGCCCCTGTTGTGCCGCGTTGGCGCGCTTGGCGAGCAGCACCAGGGTCGGCGCACGCACGACCGAAGCGCTCACCACCCAGACCGCGAGAACGCCAATGAGAACGCCTGGAGAGATGCCTCCCGACAGCGGCAGCAACAGAAAGGCAATGGCGGAAACTGTCGTCAGCACCAGCAGCAGGCGCGCCAGTTTGCGATAGCCATCGGCCAGGCGATCGGCGACGACGCCGAAAGCAATGTCCATCACGGCAAAAATCAGCTGATCGACCATCAGCAAGACGGGTAGCCAGGTGACGGCAAGGCCTGCCGACTTGAGCAACTCGGGCAGATAGATCACATACACCGTCCAGCCCAGTGTAAAGAAAAACTGCACGCTGCCCAGCGCCATCCCGGCGGCAGATTTTGGTTCGTTTGCTGCATCGACCATGGTGCCTGGCGCTCCAAAGTGTTTGTTGACGCATGATAATCCAGCCACCTGATCTGCACACACCTCGAATGGGTGCCGGAGAAGCGTGTCGAGCAGCGGACTTTTGCCACAAAAAAACAACCAAAGCCTTGCGCGTCATCGCACAATGCCCCATCGCAGCCAGTAGTCAGTCATGTTAAAAAGCAACGAAAAAAAACTTAACAACCGGTAACAACCGGGGACACAATAACAACAACAACCGGGTAGAGTAGAGAACAGGCTTTCACCTGCCCTCCCTCATCAAACCGTGCATGCGGTTCTCCCGCACACGGCTTTCCGATGTTCTTCATACCAAAGCATGCACCGATTTCCAGCCCGCTACCGTTGGGGGTTTGTAC
>CAJAHZ010000277.1 GCA_903939665.1 uncultured Pseudomonadota bacterium
CGGCACGCGCATAGTCGGCGTCCTCTTCGTTACCCTGCTCGCCGGCGCCTCGCTGTTTTTCTTCAACCGCGATTCGGCTTGGGACGATTGGGCACTGTATTTTTTTGGCTCGTACGCACTCGGCGTGCTGGCTTACTGGACGTCAAGCCACAAACACAACGCCGATTGGCTAAGCGTGATTGCTGTGGCGGTCGGTGTCGCGCTGCTCATCGATTTTCGTTCGCGCATCGTCGTCGCGCTGCTCATCGCTCTAGCGCTGGGGATCGCCCGACGCACCGGCGGGCTGGAGACCTGGCCAAGAAACGGCGTCATCGCCTACCTGGGCCAGATTTCCTATTCGGTGTTCCTGGTTAATTTTCCGGTCGCGCTCGTGGTCAACGCGCTGTTCGCCTACTTCGCGCCGGACAACGTGCTGGCCAACGCGCTCGGCATGCTGGTCGCCTGGTTAGCCTGCATCCTCGTCGGCGCGGCATTCCACCGCCACGTCGAAAGCAGCACCCGACAGATTCAAACAGCGATCAGCCAGGTCGCTCGCCTGCTGCTGCAACCCTTGCGTCAATTCCGCCCGTTGCAGCGCTTCTTCGACTGGCTGACACTGGTGCTGCGCGTCAGGTCTTGATCCAGGCAGCGGCGTCCAGCGCAAAGTAAGTCAGTATTCCGTCGGCACCCGCCCGCTTGAAGGCGAGCAAGCTTTCCAGCACACAGGCCTCCTCGTTCAGCCAGCCGTTCTGTGCGGCCGCCTTGAGCATCGCATACTCACCGCTGACCTGATAAACGTAGGTCGGCACCTTGAACTCGTCCTTCACGCGGCGCACGATATCAAGGTAGGGCATGCCCGGCTTCACCATCACCATGTCGGCGCCTTCGGCCAGGTCGAGCGCGACTTCGCGCAGCGCTTCATCGGTGTTCGCGGGGTCCATCTGGTAGGTATATTTATTGCCCTTGCCAAGATTCCCGGCAGAACCGACCGCATCGCGGAAAGGCCCGTAAAAGGCCGACGCATACTTTGCCGAGTAGGCCAGAATACGCGTGTATATCTGCCCGGCGCCATCAAGTTCGGCCCGGATGCGCGCCACGCGCCCGTCCATCATATCGGAAGGCGCGACAACATCGGCGCCCGCCTGAGCATGGATGAGCGCTTGCTTAGCCAGCACTTCGAGCGTTTCATCGTTAAGCACATAAGCACGCGGGTCGTCGGCGTCAATTAGCCCGTCTTGCCCGTGACTGGTGTAGGGATCAAGGGCAACATCCGTAATCACGCCGAGTTCCGGAAATTCTTTTTTCAGCGCTGCCACAACGCGTGGCACCAGCCCATCCGGGTTGTAGGCTTCTTCAGCGCCCGGCGTCTTGAATGCGGCGTCAATCACCGGGAACAGCGCGAGCGCGGGAACACCCAGGCTGACTGCGCGCTCCGCCGTTTTCAACAAATGGTCCAGGCTCTGCCGTTCGACACCCGGCATCGAGGACACCGGCTCGACGCGGTTGGCGCCTTCCAGCACGAACACCGGGTAGATGAAATCATTCGATGTGAGTACTGACTCACGCATCAAGCGGCGTGAAAACTCGTCGCGGCGCATACGGCGCATGCGCGTAGCGGGAAAATTCCCGGTCGTGATTTTTGTATTCATAAACTTTCCGGCGTCACATGAACAAAATTAGCTAAAAACTTCTTCCCAGAGTGGAACTTCCGGCGAATTGCTCTATCTTAGAAATAGATGGTACACACCGTCTCCCGCTTCACCTCCCTGAGCGGGCGCCTTATTCCAATTAAGGCATTTCGCCCCCGGTCATCTATTTACCGGGGGCTTTTTGTTTGACGCCAATTGCTGCGCCTTGCGTCGTCCGCGCGCTCCAGCCGATTGCGCTGCGGTTCTTTGGCCGCGCCACTTTTTCGGTTCTCAACCTGACGGGGGGCGCCTGCTCCTCCCGGACTTCCATCCCCATCCAGCTGCCCAAAACTTTCTCTGCCTCGGCAACGCCTGTTTTCTTCAGGCTTGAGAACAATTGCAGCGTGCAATTTTCGCTGATCTTTGCCAGCGCAGTCTGCACCTCGCGCAAGGCGAGCGCCTGCTCCTGACGGGTCAACTTGTCCGCCTTGGAGAGCAGGATATGAATCGGCTTGCCGGTCTGCGCGAACCAGGCCAGCATCTGCAGATCGAGTTCGGTCAATGGATGACGACTATCCATGATCAGCACCAAACCGACGAGCGGTTCGCGATAACGCAAATACGGCGCGAGCAAACCCTCCCATTGTGAGCGAATCTCTTCTGGTGCCTTGGCAAAACCGTAACCGGGCAAGTCGACGAGGTATTTACCCTCTTCCAGCCCGAAATAGTTGAGATGCTGCGTGCGCCCGGGGGTTTTGGACACGAAAGCAAGACGCGTGTGATTCGCCAGCGTGTTGATCGCCGACGATTTTCCGGCGTTTGAGCGACCGGCAAAGGCGACTTCGTAGCATGAATCGGGCGGCAAATCGCGCAACTGTGCGACGGTTGTATGAAAAACCGCCTTCTGAAAGAGGGGCATGGGCAAACCGAAGAGGATGGAGGCGCACGCGCTAAAGCGCCAAAGTGTTATAGAATATCAGGTTTGTTGATTCGTTTCTCTGGCTGCAGATTCGTACATAGGAGTTTGGACATGATTCGTACCACGGCACTTGCGGTTCTCCTGGCCGCCAGTTTTTCCGCTTTCGCAACAGAAGAAGCCAAAACCAAAGTCGATTTGGCAAAGGCGAAGACCATTGCCGAAAGCGTTTGCATCGCCTGTCATGGCGCAGACGGCAACAGCGCGATAGCAACCAACCCGAATCTCGCCGGCCAGATTCCGGAGTACCTGCACAAGCAACTGAGCAACTTCAAGGCGGTCGGCGACAAACCCGCCGTTCGCAACAGCCCGATCATGGGCGGCATGGCAGCCATGCTCAGCGAAGAAGACATGAAGAGCCTGTCGGTATATTTTTCACAGCAAAAACTGAAACCGTCTGCCGCAAAAGACCCGGTCTTGGTTGCCGAAGGTCAGAAAATCTGGCGCATGGGCGACTTCAACAAAGGCGTTCCGGCCTGTGCCGGTTGTCACGGTGCTGCAGGCGCTGGCCTGCCGGCGCAGTACCCGGCGCTTTCCGGCCAGTATGCGGAATACACTGAAGACCAGCTGAAAAAATTCCGTCTCGACGAACGCGCCAACGATCAGGAAAAAGTGATGCGCACGATTGCCGCCAAGCTGTCCGACCGGCAGATCAAAGCCGTCGCGGAATACGCTGCAGGCCTTCGCCCGTAAGCGCGAACGCACCCGCAGACAAAGCAATGGGTGGCACGTGCCACCCATTTTTGTTTTCTCTGCCGACGCATCACCCCTTGGCAAGGAAGGGATGACGCTCTAGTATTGCAATTGCTTTCCCGACAACAAAAGGACGCTTCATGAAAACACTGCGGCAACTCCTCTCCGGCAAGCGCCAACCGCTCGCTGCAGTCTCCCCGAACGACACCGTTCTCGACGCCCTGCAACTGATGGCCACACACGATGTCGGCGCTTTGCTCGTGCTCGATGGCGAAAAGCTGGTCGGCATCTTTTCGGAACGCGACTACGCGCGCAAGATCATCCTGCACGGCAAGGCCTCGAAAGACACCAAGATCAGCGAAATCATGAGCGACAAGGTGCTTTACGTCACCCTTGAGCGCACTGTCGACGAGTGCATGGCGATCATGTCCGAAAAACATTTCCGCCACCTGCCGGTGATGGATGACCAGCAAAAGGTCGTCGGCATCGTCTCGATCGGCGATCTGGTCAAGGAAACGATCTGCGAACAACAATTTATTATCCGCCAGTTGGAAAGTTACATCGCTGGCTGAGATTGCGCTTATCCGCTTCATTGGCTTGCTGCCGTCTTGGCAGCAAGCCATTTTATTTTTTTAGCGCAAAATTCCTTTCCTTGGAATAAACACGTTGCGCCCGCTGTTTACCTGAATGTAAGCCAACCCCTCAGGAGACAGATCATGAACAAGCTTCGCAACTCACTTCTTACCGCAGCCCTGGTTTCCACCCTGTTCGCCGGCATCGCCTCGGCACAGACGAGCGCCCCCGCAAAAATGGAGGGCGGCATGCTGGTCGGCGCCAACGGCATGACGCTATACACATTCGACAAGGACGCTGGCGGCAAAAGCGCCTGCAACGGCCCATGTGCCGGCAACTGGCCGCCGCTAATGGCCAAGGAGGGCGACAAGGCCAGCGGTGACTGGAGCATCATCACCCGCGACGACGGCGGCAAGCAGTGGGCGTACAAAAGCAAGCCCGTCTATTTCTGGTCAAAAGACCAGAAGGCCGGTGACAAGACCGGCGACGGCTTCAATGGCGTATGGCACGTAGCCCAATAAGGATCGACCAGCGTAGTATCGCTGCATGGAAGATTTTGCCGCACACATTCCCCGGTTACGCCGCTACGCACGCGCGCTGACCGGGGAGCGATTCCTCGCCGATGATCTGGTACAGGATACGCTTGAGCGTGCTTTGGCAAAATTCAGCCTGTGGCGAACTACTGGCCGTCTTGAGTCCTGGCTATTGACCATGATGCACAACGTTTTCATCAACCAGATCAGATCGCGCGCCAGTCGTCCGCCGGAAACCCTGCTCGATGACACGACCGTCGAGCCGGTCGTGCGTGGTGCGCAAAGCGACCGACTCGAGCTGCGCGATCTCGATAACGCGTTGAACGCACTGCCGCCGGAACAGCGCGAAGTCCTTTTGCTGGTCACGCTCGAAGAACTTTCGTACGAAGAAACCGCCCGCATTCTTGACCTGCCGGTCGGCACCGTCATGTCCCGGTTGTCGCGCGCACGCGATCGATTGCGTCAGTTGCTCGACGGCAGCGCGGCCAGCATCGCACTGAAGGTCGTCAAATGAACGCCGTGCTGCAGCGCCCGCCCGAAGGCGATCTTCACGCCTACGTCGATGGCCATCTTGAGCCAGCCCGGCGCGCCGAAGTCGAGTTATGGCTGACGAGCAACGCGGACGACGCCGAGCGCATCAACGCATGGCGGCGGCACAAGGAAGCGCTGCACGCGGCTTTCGACGGCGCGCTTGAAGATGCGGTTCCCGAACGTTTGCTGCGTGCCGCGCGGCCCCAAAAAAACCGGCTGTGGGGCATCGCCGCCACGGTCAGCTGGCTGGCAATCGGCGGCATCATTGGCTTCATCCTGCGCGGCGCACAGCCCGCCCCGGTGCTCGCACCGACACTGGCACGCAGTGCGGCGATTGCCCACGTTGTCTATTCGCCCGAGGTAAAGCACCCGGTTGAAGTCGGTGCCGATCAGGAAGCGCATCTTGTGCAATGGCTGTCCAAACGTCTGGGAACGCCAGTCAAGGTGCCGCACTTTGCGGCGGAGGGATTCGATCTGGTCGGCGGGCGGCTGCTGCCGGGTGACCAAGGCCCGGTCGCCCAATTCATGTATCAGGATACGCAAGGGCGACGACTCACCCTCTATGTGCGTACCGATGCGAGCGAGAACCGCGAAACCGCGTTCCGTTTTGCGCTTGAAGGCAAAGTGAGCGTGTTCTATTGGCTCGATGGTCGTCTGGGCTATGCACTGTCTGGAGAATTGCCGCGCGAGCAACTGCTGGGCCTCTCGGAAACCGCCTACCGGCAGCTCGAAAAATGACAAGGCGGCTTAACGCTGCCGCTTGAGATCAAGACGGACAATCGACCGCCCGTCCTGTATTTTCTTTGGCTGGGTTTTCCAGGCGTGGCCGTAGATCACTTCAAAAGTCGCCGGCAGACGGCCATCCTGCGCCAGCTTCTCATAGGCAGCCCGCATTTCCCGCCAGGCAGCACGCCCCATCAATCCATGACGCCGCGCTTGCATGGCACAAGCCGCGCCACTCTGCCGCAGATCGCGAAAGAGATCATCAAGACTGCCGTAGGTCATGGTCAGGACCTCCATGTCCATCACCGGATCGGCGAATCCGCACTCGATCAGCATGTCGCCAAAGTCGTGCATGTCGCCAAAGCGCTGCGTGTGCACATAACCGTCAGTAAAACTATTGCGCAACTCTTTAAGCGTATCCGGACCGAAGGTCGAGAACATCAGCAGCCCGTCCACCTCAAGCACGCGATGCATCTCGCGAAATGCCGGCAGGGGATCGTCGAGCCAATGCAGCATCAGGTTCGACCAGAGCAGACTCATCGACGCTGACTTGACTGGCAAGGCCACCGCGTCGGCAGCAAGCAACGGTGTTTTGTTGCCGCGCAAAAATGGAAGCAGCCAGCGCAGCCGTGAGCGCTGCCCCCGCCCCGCCTGCAGCATGGTTTCGCTAAGGTCGGCACCGGTCAGCTGCGCCTTGGGATAGCGCTCTTGCAGGGCAGTGAGGCTGGCGCCGGTCCCGCAACCCAAATCCAGAACGCGTTTCGGTTCGATACGGACATAATCGAGGCGCTCAAGCATGCGGCTACCGACCTCACGCTGCAGTACGGCAGCGCCATCATAGCTCGCTGCCGCCCGCGCGAAGTTGCGCCGCACCTGGCGCCGGTCAATAAACTGCGCCGGCATGGTCATGCCAGAAAACTCAAATCGGGCGCAGGCCCAATTTGGCGAACAGCGCTTCATCGCGGTCCACGTCGGGGTTGCCGGTAGTCAGCAGCTTGTCGCCGTAGAACATCGAGTTAGCACCGGCCAGGAAACACAGCGTCTGCATTTCCTCGCTCATCGCGTCGCGCCCGGCAGACAGGCGCACGAAAGACGTCGGCATGGTGATGCGGGCGGCGGCGATGGTACGCACAAATTCGAAGTTATCGACGCCGCGAATCTCGGCCAGCGGCGTGCCGGGGATGGCCACCAGATTATTGATCGGCACCGATTCGGGCGCCGGCGTCATATTGGCCAACTGAACAATCAGCGCGGCACGATTGCGGCGCGACTCACCCATGCCGATGATGCCGCCCGAACAAACTTTCATGCCCGCTTTGCGTACCTCGCCGATGGTATCGAACCGATCCTGCTGGGTATGCGTGGTGATGACCTTCGGGTAAAACTCGGCGGCCGTATCGAGGTTGTGGTTGTAATAGTCGAGGCCGGCTTCCGCCAGCTTTTCGGCCTGACCATCCTTCAGCATGCCCAGCGTCACACAAGTTTGCAGGCCAAGCGCCTTGACCTCGCGGATCATCTCGAGCACCGGCTCCAAATCCTTTTCTTTCGGGCCACGCCAGGCGGCGCCCATGCAGAAACGCGAAGCGCCTTTGTCTTTGGCGGCCTGCGCCGCAGCAACCACATCAGCGACCGGCATCAACTGCTCGCGCTCCAGTTCGGTCTTGTTGCGCGCCGACTGCGAACAATACCCACAATCCTCTGAGCAGCCGCCGGTCTTCACCGAAATCAGCGTCGAACGCTGAATCTCGTTGGCGTCGAAATGCTCGCGATGCACCTGCTGCGCCCGATACATCAGGTCCATCAGCGGCAGATCGTAAAGCGCCTCGACTTCTGCGACACTCCACTTTGCGCTGTCGACTGCGGCAGCGCAGGCAGAAGGTTGAGTCTGGGAGGAAGCGGCTTGGAGGATTGCGTTCATTGGTTAAACCTACTGTAGCGTATTGTCCGTAATTATGAATTATTAACGAACGGTGTGGAGATGTCAATTTTAACCCAAAGCACAGAATTCATCCGCCGCACGATCGGACAACTGCTCAAACAGGACTGCCTGCTGTGCGGCGCGACGAGCAGCAACACCGTACTCTGCATGGCTTGCATCGCCGATCTGCCACGCCTCGCCGCCCTGCACTGCCCGCAGTGCGCACTACCGACGCCGCACGGCGAACGCTGCGGACATTGCCTCGCGAAACCACCGCACTTCGACGCAACGGTCGCCAGCTTCAGCTACGACTTCCCACTGGACAAACTGGTTCAATCGTTCAAGTACGCGCATCGGCTGGCGCTCGGCGCCTGGCTCGGAGAGCAACTCGCCGCCGACGCACAGGACTGCCAAGCAGACCTGATCATCCCCCTGCCGCTGCACCCGCTGCGCCTGCGCGAACGCGGCTTCAATCAGGCGCTTGAACTCGCCCGCCCGATCGCCTCTGCGCACGGCTGGCCAATCGACACCAAAATCTGTTCACGCGTCCGGCACACGCCGGCGCAAGCCGAGCTCCCCTGGCGTGAGCGGGTGAAGAACATTCGCGGCGCGTTTCATTGCACAGGCGATCTGACCGGTAAAAAAATTGTACTGGTCGATGATGTCATGACCACCGGCGCATCACTGAACGAATGCGCACGGACACTCAAGCTGCATGGCGCGGCGCGTGTTACCTTGCTGGTCGTTGCACGCGCCTTGCCCAAATCGGCATAATCGCCCCTCCTGCCTCCTCAAACGGATTCCGAATGCCTCATCTAGCGC
>CAJAHZ010000278.1 GCA_903939665.1 uncultured Pseudomonadota bacterium
ACGGCAACCGCAGGCAGTGCCGCGGCCGGGCCGTCGTTGCCGGCGACGAGGCTTAGCCTCGCATAGGGCTTGGCTGCGATGAAGAAAGGTTCTTCGCCGAGGAAAAGCTCGCCGGGTGGCAGCAGCGGGCGGCTGCGTTCGCCAGACAGCATGTCGTAGCGCGATTGCGCATCGCGCCAGAAGGCGCGGATCGCTTCCGGGACGTCGCGATGCAGGCAGAGCACCGCGTCTTTCGGCAGGTAATCGAAAAGGGTGGCGGTTTCCTCGAAAAACAGCGGCAGCCAGTATTCGATTCCGGCTGACGGAACACCATTCGATACATCCTTATAGATGCCGGATTTCGCCGGATCACCCTCGAAAATTTCGCGGAAACTCTGACGAAAGCGGGTCCGCCCCTTCTCGTCGAGCGGGAACTCGCGCGCCGGCAGCAGGCGAACTTCAGCGACCGGATAGAGCGTGCGCTGGTTATCGACGTCGAAGGTCTTGATGCTCTCGATTTCATCGTCGAACAGATCGAGACGATAGGGCAGTGGCGAACCCATTGGAAAGAGGTCTACCAGACCGCCGCGAATCGAGTATTCGCCCGGCGAGACGACCTGCGTGACGTGCGAGTAACCGGCCAGCGTCAGTTGGGCGCGGAACTGGCTGGCATCCAGCCGCTCGCCCTTCTTCAGGAAAAACGTGTAAGCCGCGAGGTAGGAGGGGGGCGCGAGACGATAAACGGCTGTCGAGGCCGGCACCAGCAGCACATCACATTCGCTGCGCATGACGCCGTAGAGCGTCGCCAGCCGCTCGGAGATCAGGTCGTGATGCGGCGAAAAATTGTCGTAGGGCAGCGTTTCCCAGTCGGGCAACAGCTTTACGCGAAGCTCGGGCGCAAACCACGGGATTTCGTCAAGCAGGCGCTGCGCATCAGCGGCGCTGGCCGTGACGACGGCGAGCAGGCGGCCTCGTCCGGCACTGTGCGCTGCCTGCGCGATGAGCAGGGCGTCGGCAGAGCCGGAAAATGGCGGTAACTGCAGGCGTTCGCCGGCTTTTGGCAAGGCCGTCGGTGAAATCGGAAACAGGGCGGGAGTGTGGGCAGATGGCGACAAGGCAGGCGGCAAACAGAAAATCGGGAAAGCCGTCAATTATAGCCGATGCGCCGTCCGCCCCGTCCGGGCTGTGCTGCCCGATCGCACGATGCCTTTACAGCGCCGGCTGGCTCTCGGGGGCGAAGAAGCGCATGGCGTTGCGACCGGCGGCTTTCGATTGATACATGGCCAGATCGGCCTGTTTGAGCAGTTCGTCGATGGTCGCCTGCTGTCCGTTGAACAGCGTGACGCCGATGCTCGGTGTGCTGTGATGTTCGTGGCTGGCGAGCTGATAGGTCTGGTTCAATGTTTCAATGATTTTTTCGCCGACGGTTCTGGCCTGATCGACGGCTTCCGTGGCGACCTCGCTCAGATCTTCAAGCATCACCACGAATTCGTCACCGCCCAGACGGGCCGCCGTATCGCAGGTTCGAAGGCAACTCTTCAGACGGTTTGCTACCTCGATCAGCAGCAGGTCACCGATATCGTGACCCAGGGTGTCATTGAGCGTCTTGAATCGGTCGAGGTCAATGAACAGTAGCGCGCCCCGACGACCACAGCGTTCGCTGAGCAACAGCGACTGTTGCAGGCGGTCGAGGAGGAGTCGCCGGTTGGGCAGCGAAGTCAGCGGGTCGTAGAAGGCCAGGTTGCGGATCTGTTCTTCCGCTTCCTTGCGCTCGCTGATGTCGGTGAATGCCGCAACGTAGTGGGTGACTTGCCCGTCGGCGCCGCTGACCGCCGATATGGTCTGCCACTTCGGGAAAACCTCGCCGTTCTTGCGGCGATCCCAGACTTCGCCATACCAGCTACCGGTGGCGGAGAGTTGTTGCCACATGCCGGCGTAGAAATCGTGATCATGCCGACCGGATTTGAGAATTGAAGGAAGCTTTCCGATTACTTCGTCGGCGCTGTAGCCGGTCATTTCCGTGAAGGCGCGGTTGACGCGCAGGATGAGGCCCTGGGCGTCGGTCACCATCATCCCGTGCAGTGATTCGAAAGCAGTCGCGGCGATCCGCATTTCCTGTTCGACCTGACGGCTTTCGGTGATGTCGCGCATGACGCTGACAATGTGCGTGTGCCGGCCTTTGCTGTCGGAAACGGGGGTGACCGAAACTTCGCTCCAGAACGGCGCGCCGTTCTTGCGATAGCCGAGGATGGTGTGCGGTCCGGAGTGGCCCGCCGAAACGGCGGCGCGTAGCTGGCGAACCGCCTCGGGATCGGTATGGGGGCCATAAAGAAAGCTGGGGCTTTTGCCAAGCATCTCTGCCTCGTCATAGCCGGTGATTTTCTGGAAAGCGGCGTTCGCGAAAGTGATGTGCCGCTCCGCATCGGTGATCAGCACGCCCTGGGAGATCGAAGCGAGCGCCTTGTGGTGCAGGTGCAGGATAGCTTCGTTCTTCAGGCGCTCTTCCGATTGCGCGATGCGCTGAATGTTTTCCCTGAAGACCATTGTGGCGCGGGCCATGTCGCCGATTTCGTCGCCGCGCAGGTGGTCTTCGATCTCGACAGCCTCACCGTTCGCCGCCAGTTTGTTCATCGTCTCGGTGATTCGCGTGATTGGATGGATGATGCCGCGCGCCAGCGTTGCGGCGCTGGCTACCGTCAGCGCCAGTGCGAGCAGCGTAATCACGCTCACCGAGGCGGCCAAACGGGTGGCTGATTCTGCCGTCGCTTCGGCTTGAGCGATCAGGTCGACGGCTACCCTGTCTTCGACGGCCTTCATCTGATTGATTCTCTCGGTCATCGTGTCGAACCAGCGCGTGGCGTCAATGGCGCCGGGCTGCCTGATGCCCCTGCCGCCAACGGCAATTTTTCGCATGCGCTCAAGCTCCGCGCTGTTCGTTCCGGAAAGCACTTGTTCCAGATGGGCGATCTGCCTGGGGGATGCGAGAAAACGAAACTGCTCAAGATAGCGCTCCTGCCGCTCGATCAGATTCAGGAAACGGGTTTGGCTGGCCGGGTCGAAACTGGATGCCGAGAAGCGCGCCGAGCCTAACGCGCGCTCGATGCCTGTCAGCTCCTTGGCCTGAATCAGGTAGGCATAGGCGTTGATCGAGCGTGAAAGTTCAGGATTGCTGGTGACCAGCAACATTTCCTTGATGATGGCGATCAACTCTTCGATCGTTGCGTTGTAATTTGCCGTCAACTCGTCTGCCGAGATTTGCCGCTCAATGACCGCACGACGCCATTCCGGGATTTTTTCGATATTCTGTTTTGCCGCCAGGATATGGTGCCCCAGCCTTTCGTCGAAATCCCCGATCGACAGTTGCCCGAGCGATGTGAACAGTTGCCGTTGTTTTTCATCGGTTTCGATATGGCGTGCTGGCAGCCGTTCAGCAAAAGCGCCGCCGTCGCCGCCGTAACCAATGAAGCCGGCAGAGATGCCGCGTTCCTGTTGCAGTTCGTGCACGAGGGCGCTGACTGCCGGCGCAATTTCGGCGATCTTGCGGAAATCTCGCGTGTCGCTGGCCACGCGCAGGTATCCGGAAAGCATCCAGAGGGAGAAAAACAGCAGCCCGGCAATCGGCAGCGCCAGGGCCAGCGCGAAGCGTCTGCCGATCGACGTATTTTGCAATGCAACACGAAGCTGTCTGATCACAGCAAAGCCTCTGCCGGCCCCGGGCGGCCGAAGAAATAGCCCTGATAGGCATGGCAACCGATGCCGGCAAGGAAACGGCGCTGGGCATCGGTTTCGACGCCTTCGGCGATGACTGAGAGGCCAAGGCTTTTGGCAAGCGCCACGATGGTGCTGGCGATGGCTGCGTCGTTGGCATCGGTGAGCAGGTCGCGAACAAAGCTCTGGTCGATCTTCAACTGGTCGAGCGGCAGTCGCTTCAGGTAGGAGAGTGAAGAGTAGCCGGTGCCAAAGTCGTCGAGCGAGAACCCTACGCCGCTCGTTTTCAGCTCGCTCATTTTGAGGATGATGTCCTCAAGATCATCCATCAGCAGGCTTTCCGTTAGTTCGAGCTTGAGCAAGCGCGGATTGGCGCGGGTGCTTTCGAGCACCGCCCGCACGCGTTCGACAAAATCGGTTTGGCGGAACTGCCGGGCGCTGACATTGACGGCAATTGTCAGCGCGGCAGTTTGCGTTGCGCCGGCCCAACTCGCCAGTTGCCTGCAGGCTGTCTCCAGAACCCATTGGCCGACCTGCAGGATCAGGCCGGTCTCTTCGGCAACCGGGATGAATTCGAGCGGCGAAACCAGCCCGCGTTCGGGATGTTGCCAGCGCACCAGCGCCTCCGCGCCGGTCAGATTGCCGTCGCCATTGACTTGCGCCTGGTAATGGAGGCGCAACTGGTCGTGATGCAGCGCGCTGCGCAAGTCCCGCTCAAGCGCCACACGCGCGTTCACCGTGGCCTGCATTTCCGGGTCGAAAAAGCGCAAGGTATTGCGACCGGCGGCCTTGGCCTGATACATCGCCAGGTCAGCGCGTTTCATCAATTCATCAACGCTGTTCTGATGGCCGGCAAACAGCGTAATGCCAATGCTCGGCGTGTTGTGGTAGTCGTGACCACCCAGATCGAAGGGCAGATTGAGCGCGTAGAGGATTTTTTCGCCGATTGTCTCAGTCTGGGTGGCCGCTTCATGCGAACGGTTGCTGAGGTCTTCGAGCATCACCACGAACTCGTCGCCGCCCAGACGCGCCACGGTATCGCCTTCGCGAACGCAAGCGGTGAGCCGCCGCGCGACCTCCTGCAGCAGCAGATCGCCCATGTGATGCCCAAGGGTGTCGTTGAGGGCCTTGAAATTGTCGAGGTCGATAAACAGCAGCGCGCCTTCACGCCCACTCCGGGTGCATGACGCGATGGCCTGTTGCATCCGATCGGTCAGCAGCCGGCGGTTGGGCAGGCGGGTGAGCGGATCGTAGAAGGCGAGGTGCTTGATCTGGTCTTCAGCCGCCTTGCGTTGCGTGATGTCGGTCAGTGTCGAAACGTGATGCGTGACCTTGCCTTGCTCGTCCTTGACGGCGGTGATGGTCAGCCACTCGGGGAATACTTCGCCATTCTTGCGGCGATTCCAGATTTCGCCCTGCCACGATCCGCTCTGCTCGATCGATTCGCGCATCGCGGCATAGAAAGCGGGGTCGTGGTGCCCGGAACTGAGCAGGCTGGGCGTCTTGCCGACAGCCTCCTCGGCGGCGTAGCCGGTAATCCCGGAAAATGCCTGATTAACGCGCAGAATGACGCCCGCTGCGTCGGTGATGAACATCCCTTCCTGTGCTTCGAACGCGGTGGCGGCAATGCGCAGGTCTTCTTCAGCGCGTTTGCTTTCGGTGACATCGGTGGAGATGCCGCACAGTGCGTAGATGCTGCCATCTTCGCGGCGCAGCGGTAGCTTCACCGACAGGTAGTCGCGCAGAGCGTTCTTGTCGTTCGGTGCGATGACTTCCTGTACCGTGACGTGCTCACCGTTCTTGATGACGCGGCGATCGACTTCGCGCAGGCTGCGTACCGTTTGCTGATCAAAAAAAGCGCGATCATCCTGACCGAGGATTTCTGCTGCCGATTTTCCGTACAGTTCGCGCACCTGGCGGTTTGCGTAGCGATAGCGGTAGTCGGTATCCTTGATATAGATGAATGCAGAAATGCTGTCGAGGATGGTATTGAGCGTTGATTCGCTGTCGCGCAGGGCGTCGGACACGCGTTTGCGCTCGGTCACGTCTTCCTTGATCGCCACGAAATGCATTATCGCGCCGCGGTCGTCGAAGATCGGCGAGATCGCCGCCTGCTCCCAGAACAGCGTGCCGTCCTTGCGGCGATTGTGAAACTCCCCTTGCCAGATTTTTCCCGCGGTCAGGGTGGCCCACATTTCCCGGTATTCGTCGCCCGATTTGTTGCCAGATGACAGGATGCGCGGGTTCTGGCCGATGGCCTCGGCGCGCGTGTAACCGGTCGCTTGCGCAAACATCGGGTTGACGTACTGGATGTTTCCTTCGGCGTCGGTGATGACGATCGAAACCGGCGACTGTTCGACCGCAGTCGACAGGGTGATCAGCGACTCCTCGGCCTGCTTGCGTTCGGTGGCATCCGAAATAAAGCCGTGCCACAGCACCGAACCGTCGGCCTGCTTCTGCGGCGTGGCTTTGCCGGCGTTCCAGCGCACTGTGCCATCCGCGAACCTTGTACGGTATTCATGTACCCACGGGGTCAGCGTCTGAGCTGATGCGGCGATAGACGCCGCGACGTCGGCCAGATCGTCGGGGTGGATCCGGGCAAAGATCGGTGAGGCATCCTTGGCGACGTCCTCGGGGTTGAGACCGTAGATGTCGCGGATCCCGTCACTGGCAAAAGGAACGCAGGAACTGCCGTCGGGGCGCTGCAAATACTGATAGAGCAGCCCCGGCGCGCGACTGGTGATGGTTTGTAATTGCGACAGCGCCTGTTGTTGTGCCTCTGAATGACGCCGGCGTGCCGTCCTGTACCACGATGAGACCATAGCGAGTGCGAGCAGCAGAAGACTGACGATGACGGTCTGCCGTAAGAGATGTGATTTTCTCAGTTCGTGTTCGGCGAGTATCTCCGTTGTAGCCATCCCGATTGAAACAAGCAGCGGGTAGGAAGGCAGTTTCCTGAAATGATAGGTACGTTCGATTCCGTCGGTGACCGAAGGAAAGGTCAGGGTGCTGGTTTGCAGATCCAGGGCGAGCTGCTGGAAAATGGGGCTGGCGGACACGTCGCCAGCGAAAGTCTCCTGATCCGCGATTCTGCGTGCGTGAACCGCGCCGTTGACCCCGAACAAGGTCGCGACCGCTTGTTTGCCGAGCGTGAGTTCGCCGTAAAAATGGGTGAAGTACCCCGGGTCGAGCGACGCAACGACGACGCCGCCAAATCTCCCGTTGTTGTGCGTGATGCGGCGCGAAAGCTGAATCGACCACTTGCCTGAGGCCCGCCCGAGCACTGGGCGAGAGATGAATAGCTCACTGTCGGCTGCCAGATGGGCCTTGAAGTGCTCGCGATCGGAGAGGTCGATGTGACCGGTGAATGGCACGGTACTCTGTTGAAGGATGCCTTGCGCATCGATAATGGCGATCTGCAGCAAAATACGGTTGTCGAAAATGCCCTGTTGCTTCATCGCCTTGAGGTCGAGTTTTCCATCGTGTTCAAGGTATTGGGCGATCACCAGGCGGAGCGTCTGGTCGGCGCTGTAGAAAGTGCGTTCAGCGTGCTCCTGGCTGACCCGCCCGAGATTGACCAGATCGTTTTCCGCATCAGCAATGGTCCGCGCGCGGTCTGCCTCGATCTGGCCGAACGTATTCAGCCAGGCAACGACGAGCAGGAGCACAGCCAGCAGCCAGGTCGGGGCATGTTGCAGCATGGACGATGCGGTGCCGCCTGTGCGTTGATCGGTAAATGGCATGAGCTGTGTAGGCGGGTGTTTCTGCCAGGAACGTGAACTCGCCGCGCGAATCGCGAACGATGGGCGATGATAGCGCAGCGTACCGCCCAGCGGAATTGACCTTGGTCAAGCGCTTGGCCTTTCTTTGATTCAGGTCTTACTGTGCTGGCAGCCGGCAGTGCTGACCAAACCAGTTTGCCAACTCGCCTGCCGCGGCGTTGAAGGCGGCGGGTGAGTCAAAGCTGCTGCCGGTTGCCGGGATGATCTCCAACTTGTTGGCGCAGGCAACTTCGTTCAATGCGCGCCGGCTGCTTGCCCCCAGCGTCGCGTCGTTTGCGCCGACCAGCATGAGCAATGGCGAACTCAGTGAACGCAGGTAGAGCATGCCGGCGAGGTCGATCAGGCCGCCGCGACAGCCGGTGGCGGCAATGTCGTGATCGCGTTGCGCGGCAACGCGAACAATGACCGGCGATGCGTGATCTGCCGCGCAGAGTCCGATTGGCACGGTGGGCAGCGTCTCGTTCTGCATCTCGCGCCTGATCAGATCGACACCGCCGAGCAGGCGTTTGGCGAGCAGGGAAACGTTGTGATGAACGTCTTCGAAGCGCTCTTCGGCATAAGCCAGGAGATCCAGCCGCAGCGTCGCAAAACCGTGCTGTCGCAGCATCGCGCCGAGGGCTTCGTCGTGCGA
>CAJAHZ010000279.1 GCA_903939665.1 uncultured Pseudomonadota bacterium
GGTGTTGCGCAGCAGCTTCGTTTTTGGCGTGCTTGAACCGGCGGTGCTTGATGATCTCGCTGAAGCGCTTGAGATCGAAACTGTCGAGGGCGGCAATCTGATACTGCGCGAGGGCGACGCCGCCGACAGCATGTTAATCGTCGTCAGCGGACGACTCCGGGTTTCCCAAACCAATCCCGATCGCCCCATTGGACACCGTCAACATGATCGCCGGAGCCACGCACATCAGGCGGGGTGATTTCTTGATTGGCAGCTTGCTTGGAATGCTTCCGGGCGGACTGGCGATATCGCGGGTGGGGCGATCAGATTGCTGAAATGGCCTCATCCACCAAGGGATCAGCCATCCTGATCATCGCCGGATGGATTGCCATGAAACACTGGCTCACCCGGCAAAGCAAGGCTTGAGCTTAGCGGGTGCAGCAAACTCCGGTGAGGCGAAACCGACTCAAACCCGGGTCGGCAGGCGGCGGGAAAATGAGGCACTTTCCATCCAGCGCTTGATCCGGATTGCATCACCAACTCGGGTGAACTTGCCGGCTGAATCGAGCAACACGATGACGACCGGCTTGTCGGCGAGGCGCGCCTGCATGACCAGGCACTTGCCAGCCTCATGGATATAACCCGTTTTCGACAGGCCAATATCCCAGGTTGAACTCTTCACCAGCTGATTGGTATTCCGGTAGTCAAGTCCGCGGCCGCTAACCTCGATCTTGGCGTCTGATGTTGTCGAGAACTCCCGAATCAATGGATAACGGTGCGCTGCGCCAACCATCTTCGCCAGATCATAGGCCGTGGATACATTGTTGCTGGTCAGGCCGGTCGGATCTTCAAAACGTGAGCTTTCCATGCCCAGCGATTTCGCCTTGCGGTTCATTGCCACCAGGAACGCATCGATGCCGCCCGGATAATTCCGCGCCAGCGCGTGGGCTGCGCGGTTTTCAGAAGACATCAATGCCAACAGCAGTGCGGTCTCGCGCGTAATCACCGCACCGACCTGAAGACGCGAGCGGCTGCCGCGTAAATAATCCACATCTTCGTCGGTCACCGTGATCGGTGCTTGCAGATTGGGGGTGCTGTCGAGCACAACCATTGCGGTCATCAGCTTGGTGATCGACGCGATCGGCACCACAAGATTGGCATTTTTCTGGAACAGGGTATCGTCGCCATCCTGCTCGATAACGAGGGCAGACGCCGACTGCACGGCCAGTTGGCGCGCTTCATGCAACTGATCCGCATGAACCGCGGAGACCTTCTTGGCAGGTTTCTTTTGTGGCTTGGACACCTTCGAAGTGGCCGGCTTGACCTTCTTTTGTGCCGTCTGCGCCTCTGCCACACCGGTCGCCATAAGGTTAGCGCCCATCAGGACGCCACACAGCACGGCGACTTTTAATTTGATCTGCATACGAAGTATCTCCCGCAAGATTCGATTGTCACCACAATTCTACTTCAGTTTATCAATCGAACTCTATAAATCAAGAAAAACAAATGGATAGGCAAACTATCTCAGATATGACATTACCTTCTCAGACTTCGAGAAAGGCTTTGACCTCTTCCCGTCGGTCCATCGTATCCTTGTAGCCCATATCAATCAGTGCCCGAGTATACGGCTGCTCAAACAGCAGATAGCTGGTCAGCGCGCCACCTTGCCGGTTCATCGCGCCAATCCCGCGCAACAGCAGGCGTACGGCCCAAGGCAACGCTTTGGCGTGACGCGCCGCCAGATAATCCAAGCGCTCCGAGGGGGCAATAACCAGCGACTTTACCGGACGCAAGGTAAAACCAGCGCGCTCCTTCACGTCGTCAGGAATAATCGACAAGGTATGGTTGATGCGCTCCATGCGTTCAATATCAACCGCCAGACCGTCAAGGAAAATTGAGGACATGGCGTGACCGGCAATCTGCGCCAGCGATGGATAACGGTCGGAATGCTGACGCTGCGACTTGTCGGAAACGCGACCGGCGCCGACGATCAGGATTTTCTCGGCGCCAAGATGGATGGCCGGAGAGATGGGCGCCAGTTGTCGCATCGAGCCGTCACCGAAATATTCCCGGTGCAGTTTGACCGCAGGAAAGACAAAAGGAATGGCGCTCGACGCCATCAAGTGGCCAATCGTCAATTGCGTACGGCAACCGAAACGCTGACTGCGCTGCCAAAGCTCCACCTCTGCGCGCGCCTGGAAAAAGCTGACACTATGCCCGCTGGTATAGCCCGACGCCGTGAGGCTGACAGCATAGAGGGTACCGTTGGCGATTGAACGATCGATATTGCGAAAATCCAGCTTTCCTTCAAGCAAGTTTTTCAGAGGTTCATTATCGAGCAGAGAACGCGGACTGCGCTTGATTGCCCAGCCAATCATCAAGGAACCCAGCCAGCGGGCACCCGAACCGAGTATGCCGATCGGGTCGGCGCGATAGACGTCGCCGGCGCGCATGTTTCGCCAGACATCCGTCAGCGCTTCGACCGCCCCCCGAAAATTGTCCGCGTGACAAGCCAGGGTCGCCGCGTTGATGGCGCCAGCCGAGGTCCCGCAAATAATTGGAAAAGGGTTGACCGTCGGGTCCGGCAACAACTCACGCACAGCCAGCAGCACGCCCACCTGGTAGGCGGCTCGCGCTCCGCCGCCAGTAAGAATCAGCGCGGTTCGGCTGTTGGGCATCGGTCGGCAACCATGTCAGTATTGATGAGTTGCATGATAACCGGATTGGCTGTCGGGTGGCGAACCCGACCGCACGCGCCCGGTCTTTACCGCTCGTTCTTCAGGTTATCGACGACCGTCAACGCAGTCATATTGACGATGCGCCGGACAGTCGCCGTCGACGTAAGGATATGCGCGGGCTGCGCAGCGCCGAGCAGAATCGGGCCAATCGTCAAATTATCACCGGCGGCAATCTTTAGCAGGTTGAACGAAATGTTCGCGGCATCAAGCGTCGGCATCACCAGCAGGTTGGCCTGGCCCTTGAGTCGGGAATTGGGGAAAACCTGGGAACGAATGGACTCATCAAGCGCTGCGTCCCCGTGCATTTCGCCGTCGACTTCGAGTTGCGGCGCACGCTCATTGAGAATTCGCAGGACTTCGCGCATCTTGAGCGAAGTCGGCGTGTCTGCCGAACCAAACGATGAATGCGAGAGCAGCGCCACCTTCGGCACGACGCCGAAACGACGCACCTCGTCGGCTGCGAGCAATGTCATGTCGGCAATCTGTTCGGCGGAGGGATCATAATTTACGTAGGTGTCGGCGATGAACACGGTGCGCTCGGGCAACATGAGCAGATTCATCGCAGACAGGTTTTTCACGCCAGGCGCCATCCCGATGACGTTGGCAACGTACTCGCGATGAATATCATGCCGGCCGAAGGTGCCACAGATCAGCCCGTCAGCGTGCCCCATGCGGACCATCAACGCACCGAACAAGGTTGCACGTCGACGCACTTCTCGTTTGGCATAGTCGGCAGAAACGCCTTTGCGTTCCATCAGACGCAAATACTCCCGCCAGTAGGCGTCGAAGTTCGCCTCGAAGAATGCACCGCGATCCGCATAAACGATTTCGAAATCGATCCCGGGCCGCACGCGCAAGCCAGCCTCTTCGACCTTGCGGGCAATTTCGTCCGGTCGACCAATGACGATCGGCCGGGCAATGCCTTCGTCGATAATCACCTGGATAGCGCGCAAGACGCGCTCGTCCTCGCCCTCGGCAAAAACGATGCGCTTCGGCGCCTGCTTGGCCTGCGAGAAAACCGGCTTCATGATCAGGCCAGAGTGGTAAACAAACTCATTCAGGCTATCGCGATAGGCTTCGATGTCCTTGATCGGCCGCGTTGCCACGCCTGAATCCATCGCCGCCTGCGCCACCGCTGGCGCGATCTTGGCGATCAGGCGGGGGTCGAACGGATTCGGGATCAGGTATTCCGGACCAAAGCTGGTGGCTTTTTCGCCATAAGCCTTCGCCGCAACTTCTGACTGCTCAACCCTCGCCAGTTCAGCGATGGCCTTGACAGCGGCGAGCTTCATTTCTTCGGTGATGGTGCTCGCACCGACATCGAGTGCGCCGCGGAAAATAAAGGGGAAACAGAGAACGTTATTCACCTGATTCGGATAATCCGAACGACCGGTTGCAATAATCGCATCGCTACGCACCGCCTTGACGTCCTCAGGCCGAATTTCCGGATTGGGGTTGGCCAGTGCCATCACCATCGGATTCGGCGCCATTTTGGCGACCATTTCCTTCTTCAACACACCGCCTGCCGAGAGGCCAAGAAACACATCAGCGCCTTCAATGACCTCGCCCAGCGTGCGTGCATCGGTCTTCTTGGCGTAGCGCGCCTTGATTTCATCCATCTCCTCGACACGACCTTCATAGACAAGGCCCTTGATGTCTGTCACCCAGATGTTCTCGACCGGGATGCCGAGCATCACCAGCATATCGAGACTGGCCAGCGCAGCGGCGCCGGCCCCTGAAGTGACCAGTTTGACCTTCTTCAGATCCTTGCCCTGCAAGTGCAGCCCGTTGAGAATGGCGGCGCCGATGACGATGGCCGTGCCGTGCTGATCGTCATGAAAGACCGGAATCTTCATCCGCTCACGCAGCTTTTTCTCAATATAAAAGCATTCCGGCGCCTTGATGTCTTCCAGATTAATGCCGCCGAAAGTTGGCTCCAACGAGGCAATGATTTCGATCAGCATATCGGGATCGCGCTGCTCGATTTCGATATCGAACACATCGATATTGGCGAATTTTTTGAACAGTACGGCCTTGCCTTCCATCACCGGCTTGGCAGCAAGCGGGCCGATCGGACCGAGGCCAAGCACAGCCGTACCGTTGGTGATGACGCCCACCAGATTGGCGCGCGAGGTCAGCGTGCTGACTTCGGCCGGATTGGCGACGATCTCCTCGCAGGCCGCAGCAACGCCTGGTGAATACGCCATCGACAAATCGTACTGGTTGGTCAGCTGCTTGGTCGGCTGAACAGAAATCTTGCCCGGTTTGGGATGACGGTGATAGTAGAGGGCGGCGGCGCGAAGCTGATCTTTATTCATGGCTCACTTTCCAAGTAGAACGTTCGTCGATAATTCATAATTATAGCAAGGATGCCGAAGCGCAACAGCGGCTTTCAAAATGGGCGGGAGGAACACCTTGACCCGGCAAGCAATCCTTAAGAGACAGTCTAAGCCAGCTTGACCTGTGGCATAATTGTGGATTACCGAACCCTCGTTGCGCCACAAACGCCGAGCATGCCCCTGACACCACCCCCTGCGCTGGGCCAACTTCTCGCCAGCCGCGACCGACGCCACTCCCCGACTGAAGTCCTGCGGGAAACCTGCTCTGTGCGTCGCGCCACGGTAATTCCCGCTTTCTCGACCTTCCCCTTAGAGAGTGTATTGCCATGAACCAAGCCGCCCCACTCAACGCCCCCGCCTACGTCAAACACGAACGCCTCAAGCAATGGGTTGCCGACATTGCAAAACTGACTGAACCCGCCCGCATCGTCTGGGCCGATGGTTCCCAGGAAGAGTACGACCGCCTCTGCGCCGAAATGGTCGACGCTGGGATGCTGATCAAACTCAACCCGGAAAAACGCAAAAACTCCTACCTCGCCTGGTCCGACCCGTCGGACGTGGCGCGCGTCGAAGATCGCACCTACATTTGCTCCGCGAAAAAAGAAGATGCCGGCCCGACCAACAATTGGGAAGACCCGGCCGAGATGCGCGAGACGCTGAACGACGTGTTCAAGGGCTGCATGCGCGGTCGCACCATGTACGTCATCCCGTTCTCGATGGGCCCGCTCGGCTCGCCGATCGCCCACATCGGTGTGGAAATTTCCGACAGCCCCTACGTCGTCGTCAACATGCGCACGATGACGCGCATGGGCAAGGCCGTGTTCGATGTGCTGGGCGCTGATGGCGAGTTCGTTCCCTGCGTGCACTCGATCGGCGCGCCGATCGGCCCCAACGAAAAAGATTCACGCTGGCCGTGCAACCCGGATACCAAGTACATCGTGCACTACCCGGAAACCCGCGAAATCTGGTCCTACGGTTCGGGTTACGGCGGCAATGCGCTGCTCGGCAAGAAGTGCTTTGCCCTGCGCATCGCTTCCAACATGGCGCGCGACGAAGGCTGGCTGGCCGAACACATGCTGATCCTCGGCGTCGAATCGCCGGAAGGTGAAAAGTCCTACGTCGCGGCAGCCTTCCCGTCGGCCTGCGGCAAGACCAACTTCGCCATGCTGATCCCGCCGGCAAGCCTCGGCGGCTGGAAAATCACCACGATCGGTGATGACATCGCCTGGATCAAGCCAGGGAAAGACGGCAAGTTCTACGCGATCAATCCGGAAGCCGGCTTCTTCGGCGTCGCGCCCGGAACGAACGAAAAGACCAACTTCAACGCGATGGCGACGCTGAAGGAAAACATCATTTTCACCAACGTCGCGCTGACCGACGATGGCGACGTGTGGTGGGAAGGCATGTCGAAGGATGCGCCAGCACACGCCATCGACTGGCAAGGCAAGGACTGGACACCGGAAATCGCCAAGGAAACCGGTCGCAAGGCCGCGCATCCGAACTCGCGCTTTACGGCACCGGCTTCGCAGTGTCCGTCGGTCGATGAGAAATGGGAAGACCCGCAAGGCGTACCGATCTCGGCCTTCATTTTCGGTGGCCGCCGCGCCACCACCGTGCCGCTGGTTTACGAAGCCTTCAACTGGAACTTCGGCGTCTACATGGCTGCCACGCTGGGCTCGGAAACCACCGCAGCCGCCTTCGGCGCACAAGGCGTCGTCCGTCGCGATCCGTTCGCCATGCTGCCGTTCTGCGGCTACCACATGGGCGACTACTTCAATCACTGGCTGAAAATGGGCCACGCCGTCGAACATGCGCCCCGCATCTTTTGCGTTAACTGGTTCCGCATGAACGAAAAGGGCGAGTTCATGTGGCCGGGCTTCGGTGAAAATGCACGCATCCTCAAGTGGATCATCGACCGCGTCAAGGGTCGTGTGGCCGCCAAGGAAACCGCGCTCGGCTGGATGCCGAAGTTCGAAGATATCGACTGGACCGGTCTCGACATTACCAAGGCGGAATTCGAAGAACTGACCCAGATCGACGCCAGCGCCTGGAAAACCGAACTCGCCGGCCACAAAGAGTGGTTCGACAAACTGGGCGAGAAGATGCCACGGCAACTGATCCTCAAACGCGAACTGTTTGAAATGGGTCTTTGGCGCGAAGCTGTCTGAGCACGCACCGGAAGCCATTGCGCTAAACTGAAAGGCCGCCTGTGGGCGGCCTTTTTTTGCCTTGGAGCCTCCCATGCCGTCCCGCTCAGCCCCGCGTGTCAATGACATCGCCCCCTTCCACGTGATGGAGTTGCTGACGCGCGCCAAGGCGCTGGAAGCAGAGGGCCGTGACATCATCCACATGGAGGTCGGCGAACCCGACTTCCCCACCCCCGCCCCGGTCATCGCCGCAGCACAGGCACACCTCGCCACGGGGTACGTGTTCTACACACCGGCACTCGGCCTGCCCGAGTTGCGCGAAGCGATCGCCGGCTTCTACCAGGCACGCTACGGCATTAATATCCCGGCATCGCGCATCGTCGTTACAGCGGGCGCATCCGGTGCGCTACTGCTCGCCCTTGCCTGCCTTGCGACACCTGGCAAAGAATGGCTGCTCACCGACCCCGGCTACCCATGCAACCGCCACTTTGTGCGAACCTTCGAAGGCATTCCGGTCAGCATCCCGGTGAGCGCTGCGAGCAATTTCCAACCAACCCTGGCCGATCTCGAACGGCACTGGACCGCACAGACGGCTGGGGCACTTTTCGCATCCCCGGCCAACCCCACCGGCACGATGCTTCAAGCCACGCAACTCGCGGCCATCGCCGACTTCATCCGCCAGCGCAGCGGGCAACTGATCGTCGACGAGATCTATCACGGACTCACCTACGAAGGCGACGCAAGTACTGCTCTCGCGCATGGCGACGACATTTTTGTCGTGCAAAGCTTTTCCAAGTATTTCAACATGACGGGCTGGCGACTTGGCTGGCTGGTGGCTCCCGCAGCATTCACGCGCGACCTCGAGAAGCTTGCGCAGAATCTATTCATCTCACCCTCGACCCCGGCACAATATGCGGCGCTGGCCGCCTTCAAACCGGAAACGATCGCCATCCTTGAATCACGACGCGACGAATTCCGGCGCCGCCGCGACTTCCTCGCACCGGCGCTTCAGAAACTCGGATTTCGCATCACCGCGAAACCAGAAGGCGCGTTCTATATCTACGCCGACTGCAGTTCGCTGAGCAAAGATAGCGACCAGCTTTCACGTGATCTGCTCGAATCTGCCGGCGTCGCCGTTACGCCCGGACTCGACTTCGGCATCCACGCGCCGAAAAGCCACCTGCGATTCGCCTACACGACCGGCATCGAACGACTGACCGAAGCGGTCGAGCGCATTCGCAACTTTCTCGGATGAGTGGCGAAAATTCGGACGGTCGGCACTGGCGCGGCGACAACGCAGCCGATAAAAAAGGCGCAACGAAAATTGCGCCTCAAGCCAAGCAAAATTGGGGGAGGCAAACCTTGCTCGCCCCACCCCACAAACGCCACCGCTTACTTCGGACGTGAGCCCGTCGGGAACGGCCAGGCACCAGTCGGATTGAGCGCCGACTTCAGACCCGGAGTCGCCGCCGTCGACGGAGCCGAGACAGCTACTGACGCTGCTGCGGCCTGAGGAGCCGGTGCAGGAGCAGGAGCAGCTTTTTTCGCTGCCGGTTTTGCTGCAGCTTTTTTCGCTACCGGCTTGGCTGCCGGTTTTGCTGCAGCTTTTTTCGCTACCGGCTTGGCTGCGGGTTTTGCTGCAGCTTTTTTCCCTACCGGCTTGGCTGCGGGTTTCGCTACAGCTTTCTTTGCGACCGGCTTGGCTGCGGGTTTTGCTGCAGCTTTCTTCGCTACCAGCTTGGCTGCGGGTTTCGCTGCAGCTTTCTTTGCGGCCGGCTTGGCTGCGGGTTTTGCTGCAGCTTTCTTTGCGGCCGGCTTGGCTGCGGGTTTTGCTGCAGCTTTCTTTGCAGCCGACTTGGCCGCTGGTTTTGCTGCAGCTTTCTTTGCTGCTGGTTTAGCCGCAACTTTTTTCGCTGCCGGTTTTGCCGCAGGTTTTGCCGCAACCTTCTTTGCTGCTGGTTTAGCCGCAACTTTTTTCGCTGCCGGTTTTGCCGCAGGTTTTGCCGCAACCTTCTTTGCTACTGGTTTGGCCGCAGCCTTCTTTGCCACAGGTTTAGCCGCAGCCTTCGGTGCAGCCTTTTTCGCTACAGGTTTGGCGGCAGGCTTTGCAGCGGCCTTGGGGGCCACTTTCTTCACTGCGGGTTTGACAGCTGCTTTTGGCGCTGCCTTCTTGGCGGCAGGCTTCGCAGCCGCCGTCGGTTTTTTCGCACTTGTTGCCATGTCTACCTCCTTCTTTGAGATCGATGAACAGCTCTAACGAGCACTACAAAAACGATCCGTTCAACGAGAGCGGACCACCCAACAGACGCATCGGCGATGCGCTGATTGAATCCGTGAGCGGCGACATCGCCGCTATGTGAAACGATCCGCGCGGCTCGCGAAACGCAGCCCGCGACATGGTTCGTCACTCGACGAAACGTGGCGGAAAAAAATATGGCGGAAGCAAAGAAGAAGGTGCCGAGAGGCAGTGCAGAAACAGAAAAGCAAGAGGAAGCGGGAACCTGAGCCAGACCGGAAAAATCCGGCGAGCACGATGAGAAGCTGAGAATTTCGTTATTCAGCAATCCGCTTATATCCATCAGATTCTGCATTCAGAGGCTGACAGGCTAAAAATCCAAGCCCGCAAACCATCAAAAATGAAACGTGTCGCGCTGACACTCAACCTACTAGATGTTGTGTCAATCTTGCCAACTGCGACTAATTCTAGTAGCGCTTCACACTTGACGCAAGAACTATTTTATGGCCTGAAAGAAGATTGCACAGCACTGTCGCAATCCGTCGACACACGCTGCGCGCCTCTCGCAAAAAACCAAACGGAATAGCGCTTCAGCATTTTTTAGCAGCACAACAAACCCATAAAAAACGACAACGAAAAATTTTTCAAGGGCAAGCACTGAGAATGTATCAGCGGTTTCCCGCAAGCGAATCGTTGAGCGGCGCGAGGCGATTCCACAGGAAAAATGGCCCGGGATCACTCTTGCGGCCCGGCGCTATATCGCTGTGCCCAACAAGCGCGCTGACTGGATAACGCGCGCACAGCGCTTCGACCAACGCAATGAGCTGTGCATACTGCGCATCTTCAAAAGGCTGCTCATCGCACCCCTCCAGTTCAATGCCGAGCGAGAAGTCGTTGCAGCGCTCACGCCCCTGCCAGCATGACACGCCAGCGTGCCAGGCACGCTGATCGCAGGAGACAAACTGGATCAGCTCGCCGTCGCGGCGAATGAAAAAATGAGCGGAGACGCGCAAGGTGGCTATCTGCGAAAAATAAGGATGGCCTGCGGGATCGAGCGAATTGGTAAAAAATCTAATGACGTCATCGCTGCCAAACTGCAATGGCGGGAGGCTTATCGCGTGAACAACAATCAACGAGATAGACTCGCCGGACGGCCGCTCATCGCAGTTCGGAGAATCGATGCGTCGGGCAGCATCAAGCCAGCCCGCCGTAAAAATCTCCCGGCCCTTACCGTCGCGCCCTTGACTCACTCTTCGATACCGAGTCGTTCAATTCGATAACGCAAGGAGCGGAACGTCACCCCGAGCAACCTCGCCGCAGCAGTTCGATTGAAACCGGTCTTTGCCAATGCCTCAAGAATCACCTGCTTCTCGACACGATTGATATGGTCGTCAAGGGTTTCGCCATCACGCCCGGCACTGCCTTCCGCAACGTTTTCCGGCTCAAGCTGAAGGTCTTCAAGCATGACGGAATTGTCAGCGCACAAGGCTGTTGCACGCTCAAGAATATTCTCAAGCTCGCGCACGTTCCCGGGGAAACTGTAAGCGCACAGCGTACGCATCGCATCGGCAGCCACCTGCGGCGGTCGCCCGCCACAAATGCGCGCCAGCAAGGCATCGACCAGCGGAGCGATATCCTCCTGTCGTTCGCGCAAGGGCGGCATTTTCAACTCGATAACATTCAGGCGGTAATAGAGATCCTGGCGAAATGTACGAGCGTCGACACAGTCGATCAGTTTGCTGTGCGTTGCCGAAATGATGCGCACATCGACGGCCTCTTCTGCCGTGCTGCCCACCTTGCGCACGCGCTTTTCCTGTATCGCGCGCAGAAGTTTGACCTGCATTGCCAGTGGCAAATCAGCCACTTCGTCAAGAAACAGCGTGCCGCCGTTGGCCGCCTGAAAAAAACCATCCCGGTCGCTGTCGGCCCCGGTAAATGCACCTTTGCGATATCCGAAAAATTCGCTCTCCATCAGATTCTCAGGGATGGCCCCGCAGTTCACCGGCATGAAGGGGGCGAGGTGACGCGCGCTTTGACTATGAATCAGGCGTGCCGCGAGTTCCTTGCCGCTGCCTGATTCACCAGAGATATATACCGGTGCCTGACTGCGCGCCAACTTGCCGATCATCTCGCGAACATTGGCGATTGCCACCGATTCGCCAATCAGGCGACTGCCCGAGGCAACGACATTTTCATCGGCGCTGACCGAATGACCGCCTGCCTTTGGCAAACTGAGCGCCGACTTGATCAAGGTGCGCAACTGATCGAGCGCCACCGGTTTCGCCAGATAATCAAAAGCGCCGGCCTTGAGCGCCGCCACCGCATTTTCGGCGCTGCCGAAAGCCGTAATCACAGCGACCGGCGTTTCGCCATAGCGCTCGCCAATCAGTCGCACCACTTCAAGCCCCTCGCCATCAGGCAGGCGCATGTCAGTCAAACACAACTGATAGCGCTCGCGCTCAAGAAAACTCCGCGCCTCGGCGACTGATCCCGCGCAATCGGCAGAAAGCCCCATGCGCGCCAGCGTCAAGTCGAGCAACTCACGAATATCCGCTTCGTCGTCGACAACCAGCACGCGCGCCAACTCCCCGCGCGGCCTGCGATCCCCTTTGCTCACTGACACTCGTCACCCCTCCCAACGATACAAAAATCCGCGCCTGTCGCGCTATCCTGCAACGCCAGACGCGCGCCATTCGCCTCGCTCAATTCCCGGGCAATATACAGCCCAAGCCCGGTGCCGCGATTGTGCGTGGTAAAAAATGGCTCAAAGATCTGCTCACGCTGAGCATCGCCAACCCCCAGGCCATCGTCGATCACATGCAACTCTGTCTGGCCGCTCTGCGCTCCGTTCTGCACATGCAAAAGAACACTGCCGGCGACGCATCGCGAATGACGCACTGCATTGCCCAGCAAATTCCACAACACCTGATGAAAATGAGAGCGATCAAAACAAAGCCTGGCCTTGCCGGAAAATTCAAGGCGAATGACATCGGTCGCCACTTTTTCCTTCACCGCGAACTCTTCAACAAAAAGCGGCAGCGACTCGCGCAAGTCGATTGACTCGGGATGTGCGCGATCACGGCGCCCCAGTTCAAGCACATCGCTCACAATCCGCTCGAGTCGCTGCGTATTGTCGAGCACGATGCGCAACAAACGCTCATGCACTTCGCCGCGCCGCTCCTCAAGCATCAACTCCCCGGCGTGACTGATTGCCGAAAGCGGGTTGCGTATCTCATGCGCAATATTCGCCGTAAGACGGCCAAGCGCCGCCAGTTTAAGCTGCTGCGCCTGCACCTGCAGGCGCCCCATGTCCTCAAGGTAAACCAGCACGTCGCGCTCCGAACTATCGGTCGCGACAAAACGTGCACGCAACTGCATGCCGCTAACCAGCGACCTGACGAGAAGCGGAGCATCGCTTGGCCGCTCACGCCAATCGAAGAACCCCTGCGCCAACTCCGGAGAATAGCTGGACAACATGGCCTCAGGCGTCCCGCTCAAACCAAGCAAGCCCTCGGCGCGCGGATTGTGCTGCTTGACCCAGCCATTCTGGCTGAGCACCAGGACGCCGTCCTGCATTTCCTCGATCACCCGTTGGCTGATCAAGGTCTGGTTCTCCAAATCAACGCCCCGCTGCCGCGCCAGTTCCTCGTTGGCGATTACCCGACGCCCGAGCAAGCGTGCCGAAATGGCAACGGCAAAAAATCCGGCGCTGAAAACACCGGCCTGAAAAAACCCAGCCGCATCAAAGTCGCTGGCCAAGGCCTGATACGACTGCTCGAAGAGCACTGCCAGCGTCGCTAAAGCTGCATAAAACAACACCAGACGCCCCTGCCCGACCAGCCCCGACCCCGCCAACGTAACCAGCAGCATGACGCCAAGTCCGCTGCGCAAGCCACCGCCCGTATGGATCAACACGGTAATGACCAGGACATCAATCAGCACATTGACACTCAACTGCATGTTGAAACGTCGCGAAAAACGATGCATCGCCACCAACGCAAGAGTCGTCTGCAGCAGGTAAAAACTGGTTATCGCAAAATGAAGGAGCCCGCGATCAGGGCTAAGAATTGCATAGGGAGTGGGCTGCAGGAAGGAGGACAGAAACAACAACCCGGCCACCAGAAAACGGTAGAGATTGAAGTAGCGCAGGGATTTCCAATGGGTCTCGGTAACCCCTCCCGCGCTGAAGTCGGCGATCGTCAACATGGCCGATCAGCCGACTTTGGAATCCGCCTCGGCAGCCTGCCGGTGAGCGGCACAGCAGTAATATCGACCAGCGGTGAGAATGCTTTCGCTCATGGGTTGATTAACGCCACAATACGAGCACTTCACCATGCCTTCCACCTCGCGCTCGACAGGTGGGCGCGGCTCGCCGGAGCGTGCCGCCCGGGACTTGCGCAACAGCCAAAAGACGATTCCCGCCAGCGCGATCCACAGCAAATATTTAGTCATCAGAAAATCGTCCCATAGAGCGCCCAAGCATAGCAGAAGCGAACCTCGACGTGGATCGCCGCTGATGGGAACAAGACAAACGCTGGGGAGATAAAGAAAAGTGCAGCAAGGACGGGATACGGGAGATTTTTTGGAGCGAAGCTCAACTCAAAATCAGTGGTCGGGGCGAGAGGATTCGAACCTCCGACTCCTGCGTCCCGAACGCAGTACTCTACCAGGCTGAGCTACGCCCCGACCGAAACAACGACAGCGCTAAAAAGTTCTAGCAACAGCGAAGGAGCATAATTCTAACAAAGAATCTTTGTATTGTGAAGCAGGCAACGCTGCCAGAGCAATACTGGCGCGCTCCGCCTCCGCCGCCGCCTGCCGGGTCGCATGCTCCAGCGCACCGGTTGCACGAATCGCCGCCAGCACATTAGGGAAATCGTCGCGGCCGCCACTCTCGATGGCATGCCGAACGCATGCAGCCTGCTCGGCAGTTCCGTTCTTCATAGCATAAATCAGCGGCAAGGTCGGCTTGCCCTCGGCCAGATCATCGCCCAGGTGCTTGCCGGTCTCGACCTCGGCGCCCGAATAATCAAGCACGTCGTCGATCAACTGGAAAGCCGTTCCCAGGTGCATCCCGTAGTCGGCCATATTCCGCTCGATCTCAGGCGACCCGCCCCCGACAATCGCACCCAGTTGCGCCGCAGCCTCAAACAACTTGGCCGTCTTGTAACGAATCACCTTCAGATAGCGCGCCTCGTCGAGATCCGCATCGTGGCAGTTCATCAACTGCAGCACCTCTCCCTCGGCGATTACGTTGGTCGCATCAGACAGCACGCGCATGATCCGCATGTCATCGATCTCGACCATCATCTGAAAAGCACGGGAATAAAGAAAGTCGCCGACCAGCACGCTGGCGGCATTACCGAACATCGCGTTGGCCGTTTGGCGGCCACGGCGAAGATCGGACTCATCCACTACGTCATCATGCAACAAGGTAGCGGTGTGGATGAACTCGACAACAGCCGCCAGCTCATGATGATGCGACCCGCGATAACCCAAGGCGCCTGCCGAGAGCAAGACAAGTGCCGGGCGTAGCCGCTTGCCGCCGCTCTGAATAATGTACTCGGCGACCTGACGCACCAGCACCACGTCTGAATGCAGGCGCTCGCGAATCACCGCGTCAACCGCCTTCATATCCGCCCCGATCAGGTTGTAGAGCTGTTCCAGCTTCACGGCATCGCGCCTTGGCAAAAAAACCGGTGAATCTTAGGCGCGGCCCCGCGCCGCGTCAAGCAAGGCTTTGCAGCACACGCACGGGAAAACGAAGCGAACTCTTTGACTTGGCACGAAAAATACGTATAATGCGCGGTTCTTTGTTTCACTTTAACTCGTTCTTTGGAGTCCAACATGTACGCGGTCATAAAAACCGGGGGCAAGCAGTATCGCGTTGTCGCCGGCGAAAAATTGAAAATAGAACAGATACCGGCAGAAGTTGGCGCAGAAATCACCATTGATCAGATCCTCATGGTAGGAGAAGGCGAGGCCGTAAAAATCGGCGCCCCGCTCGTTACCGGAGCTTCGGTCAAGGCGACTGTGCTTTCACAAGGCCGTCACGACAAGATCACGATCTTCAAAATGCGCCGTCGCAAGCATTATCAGAAGCATCAGGGTCATCGTCAAAACTACACCGAAATCCGCATCGACGGCATTTCGGCCTAACCGAAAGGAAACTGACACATGGCACATAAAAAGGCAGGCGGCAGTGTCCGGAACGGTCGCGACTCGGAATCGAAGCGCCTTGGCGTAAAACGCTACGGTGGCCAACTGGTTCTCGCTGGCAACATCATCATTCGCCAGCGCGGCACCGCATTCCACCCCGGTGAGAATGTCGGTATCGGCAAGGACCACACACTGTTCGCGCTGGTAGAAGGTCGCGTACAATTCGCGATCAAGGGCGAAAAGCGCCGTCGCACAGTCAGCATCCTTCCAGCTGCCTGATCAAACGACGACCGCGGCAGCAATCCCGCCGCAAAAAAAGCCCTATCCTTTGCGGTAGGGCTTTTTAATTTATAGCTTGCCATTTGCATGATCAGAATCACTGAAGAGACGGCCCCATGAAATTCATCGACGAGGCGAAAATATTTGTAGCAGCTGGCGACGGCGGCAACGGCATCGCCTCGTTCCGGCGCGAGAAATACGAGCCGGAAGGCGGCCCCGACGGCGGCGACGGCGGACGCGGCGGTAGCGTGCATGTGGTGGCCGACCGCAACCTCAACACGCTGATCGAGTTCCGCTACACGCGCAAGTACATGGCCCAGCGCGGCAAGAACGGCGGCTCCAGTGATTGTTACGGCAAGGGCGGTGATGACATCACCATGCACGTACCGGTTGGCACCATCATTACCGACATCAACAGCAACGAAATCGTCGCCGACCTCGATGTCGACGGCAAAAAACTGACGCTCGCCAAAGGGGGGCGCGGCGGCTTGGGCAACATTCACTTCAAGTCCAGCGTCAATCGGGCGCCACGTCAATGCACCAAGGGCGAGCCCGGCGAAGAACGCGATCTCAGGCTCGAACTGCGCGTGCTCGCCGACGTTGGCCTGCTCGGCCTGCCCAATGCCGGAAAAAGCACCTTCATCCGCGCCGTTTCGGCGGCACGACCGAAGGTCGCTGACTACCCATTCACCACCATGCACCCGAACCTCGGCGTCGTCCGCGTCAGCGAGAACAAAAGCTTCGTCATTGCCGACATTCCCGGCCTGATTGAAGGCGCTTCCGATGGCGCCGGCCTCGGCATCCGCTTCCTCAAACACCTGGCGCGCACACGCGTGCTGCTGCACATCGTCGACCTGGCGCCGCCCGACCCCGACGCCGACCCTGCGCACGATGCCAAGGCGATCGTTCACGAGCTCGAGAAATACAGCCCGGAACTCGCCGCCAAGCCGCGCTGGCTGATCCTCAACAAGCTTGACCTGATTCCCGAAGAAGATCGCGAACAACGCGTTGCGGACTTCGTGCAAGCGTACGGTGGAAACGCGCAGTGCGGCCCGACTTTCCGGATCAGCGCAATCAGCGGCGATGGCTGCCGGCAGTTGATCTACAAGTTGCAGGATGCGCTGGAACAACTGGCGCAGACCACGGAAGATAATCCTCCGATTGAATTCAACCCGAACTTTGACGATGACGATGACTCTGGAAATCCTGCGCTCCCGGCGTAAGGAAATTCTGCTTCTGGCCGAACACTACAAAGCCGAGGACGTTCGCGTTTTCGGCTCGGTAGTGCGCGGCGACGCCAACGAAAACAGCGATGTCGACCTACTCGTCCATTTCCGCACAGGGGCGTCGCTCTTCGACCTCATCGGACTCCAGCAAGACACCTCCGACCTGATTCATACAAAAGTTGATATCGTTTCAGATGAAGGGCTTTCGCCTTATCTTGCGCGGCGCATTCTGAACGAGGCCGTGGCATTGTGAGCCCAAAAGACCCTAACGTTTTTCTCGCGCACGCTCGAGACTGCCTGGAACGCATTACCGAGTACGCGACAGATGGAGAGGAAGTGTTCCTGACTGACCGACGAACGCAGGACGCCATCCTGCGTAACCTGGAAATCGTTGGTCAATGTATAAAGGATGCGGGAGTCGATCACCTTGCTTCGCTTGACGCTTCAATAGACTGGCGGATCATCGGCGATTTTCGGAACGTTCTCGCACACGCCTACCTCAGCATCAAGATAGAGATGGTGTGGAGCATCATACAAAACGAAGTTCCACGCCTGAGCAACGCACTGAAAATCATCCTTGAAAACTGGGAACCATGACCCGTCTCGCCCAAGCAAAACGCCTCGTCGTCAAAGTTGGCTCCGCGCTGGTAACAAACAATGGCGAGGGCCTCGACCTGGCCGCCATCAACGAATGGGCGCGGCAAATCGCCGTACTGCGCGAGACGGGCAAGGAAGTCGTGCTGGTCTCCTCAGGCGCCATCGCCTGCGGCATGCAGCGCCTCGGCTGGCAGAAGCGACCGCACGCTGTACACGAGTTGCAGGCCGCGGCGGCGGTGGGCCAGATGGGGCTGGCACAGGTCTATGAAAGCGCCTTTGCGCAGCACGGCCTGCACACGGCGCAGGTTCTGCTTACGCACGACGATCTGGCCGATCGCAAGCGCTATCTCAATGCCCGCTCGACACTCAGCACGCTCCTCCAGCTCGGCGTCGTGCCGATCATCAACGAAAATGACACCGTCGTCACCGACGAAATAAAATTCGGCGACAACGACACGCTCGGCGCGCTGGTCGCCAACCTCGTTGAAGCCGACTGCCTGATCATCCTCACCGACCAGGAAGGGCTATTTACCGCCGACCCGCGCAAGGATGCGAGCGCCACGCTGATCGCCGAGGCGCACGCCGGCGATGTAGCGTTAGAGGCGATGGCCGGCGGCGCCGGCACGCAATATGGTCGCGGCGGCATGATCACCAAGGTGATTGCCGCCAAGCGCGCCGCACACAGCGGCGCGCACACCGTCATTGCCAGCGGTCGCCAGCCCGATGTCATGCCGCGGCTGGCCCGTGGCGAACCAGTCGGCACACTGCTCACCGCCGAAACAGCGCCACTCAACGCGCGAAAACAATGGCTGGCCGATCACCTGCAACTCAACGGCAAGCTGATTCTTGACGGCGGCGCGATCAACGCGCTCAAGGCCGGAAAAAGCCTGCTGCCAATCGGCGTTACCGACGTTCAGGGCGATTTCGAGCGGGGCGCAGCCGTCGCCTGCATCTCACCCGAAGGACTGGAGATTGCCCGCGGCCTCGCCAACTACGGCAGCAGCGATGCGCGCCGAATCGCCCGGCACGCGAGCCAAGACATCGAAGAGTTACTCGGCTACATCGACGAGCCGGAAATAATTCACCGCGACAACCTCATCCTGCTCGGCAACTGACCCAGAGCAAGCCTTTCGAAGAACCGGCGAAGAACCGGGTAGAGTAGAGAACAGGCTTTCACCTGCCCTCCCTCATCAAACCGTGCATGCGGTTCTCCCGCACACGGCTTTCCGATGTTCTTCATACCAAAGCATGCACCGATTTCCAGCCCGCTACCGTTGGGGGTTTGTAC
>CAJAHZ010000280.1 GCA_903939665.1 uncultured Pseudomonadota bacterium
AACCGTCTTTTTGCTGCGCGTGCTGGTCATCAGCCGCTGCTGCTGCGCTTCAAGCTCCTGTACGCGTTTTTGCGCCTGCTCCAGTTCGGCGCCGCTTTGCTGCCGGGCCGATGGGGGAAGAGGGGTTTTTGCGCGACGGTTCTCGTCGGTGTTGCCGCCGCCGTCAAGATTGGCCTGTGCCCGTGCCTGAGCGCCAGTCGGCTTTCGCGCTGATCTGCTATTGACCAGAATGATGTCAAGCGCCTTGTCCTGAAAGGCGCGCGAGGCATCGGGGAAGTTGAAGTTCAGGGCCAGCACCGCCGAGTGGAGAAACACCGATGCACCAATCGCCAGCCAGAGGTTGCGTTCGGTTTTCGATGAGTCCCACGGTTGGCTGATGGTTGCGTTCACTTCAGTCGACAGCCTCCAGCGCCTCGTCTGCCGAATCAGCGTCGGCTTCAACGAGGTTGAGTGTTTCGACATAGCGGCAGCCGAGTTCGAGCGTCAAGTAGTCGACTGCTTCAATATTCAGCCGGATACGCTGCCCTGTCTTGAGTTCAGGCGCCGAAGGCACGCGCTGCAGCAGCGGCAGATGGTCGAGCTTGACCAGATTTTCACGCCGGACGGTGGCGTCAATCGTTTGCACATCTTCCTGGCGCAACCAGCGCAGGCACCAGTAGCGCTCCATGCCGCGCTGAAACTCCGCGTAGGCCGCGTAAGTCAGGTCGAAATCGCGCATCGCGGCGAACAAGGCGTCAGATTTGGCGCTGAAATGCGGCGTGTCACCGTTCAGACAGGCGATCAGTTGCCACTGGTTGATCAGGTCGACATAACGGCGCAGCGGTGACGACGACCAGGCGTATTGCGCCACGCCGAGCCCTTCGTGCGGCAGCGGCGAGGTGGTCATGCGCACCTTGCCGCCGGTCTGTGCGCGGTAGATGGCGGGGACCCCTTTTTCGGCAAGCAGGCCACCCCAGGTGCTGTTGGCGACGATCATCAGCTCGGCGACCAACTTGTCGAGCGGACTGCCGCGCTTGCGCTCGGTAATGCCGATCCGACAAAGATCCGGATTGGCCAGATCGCCGTCAATCGCGAAGTTGTAATCGTTGTTGCCCTGCATCGCCGAGGGCTTGCCGCGCCGGCCTTCGCAGGCGTTGGCCAGGTGCCAGAGCGTTTTCAGTTCGTCGCGGAACGGGAAATCGGGCAAGCCATCGGCAATCGTCTGCTCGTTGAACAAGGGTTCGATGTCATGGTGACGGAGATTGGCAACGATCGGCACGATCTCGATGCGCGACTCGTGGCTGGTGATCTCGAATTCCGGCGTCACTGTCAGGTACAGTGAAACGGCAGGGCAGTCGCGACCAGCCGCGAGCGTGAAACGCTCGACGGCTGCGTCGGGCAGCATGGTGATCTTGTTGCCGGGCATATAGACGGTCGATAGCCGCTCACGCGCCATCTCGTCGAGCTTTGATCCCGGCACGATGCCGAGGCACGGCGCCGCAATGTGGATGCCGACTTTCCAGCCAAGGCCGGGCAGCGTCTGCAGCGAGAAGGCGTCGTCGATCTCGGTGGTGGCCGCGTCGTCGATCGAGAAGGCTTGTACGTTGGCGCGCGGCAGATGGGTCGGCGGGGCGGGCAGGTCGGTGCCCGGAAAGTCGGTGCCGTGCGGAAAGTGCTCGAGCAAAAAACGCTGGAAATGATAGTCATGCGCCGAGCGGATGGCGCCGCATTTTTCCAGCAGATGCGGGGCGGAGAGGCCGGTTTCGGAACACGCTGCTTCAAGGGCTTTGGTCTCGCCGCGATTGCGGTCGGGTTTGTAGAGCAGCTGATTGAGCAGCGGAGAAAACTCGGCAGGCAGCGTGAAGGCCTTGAGCTCGCCGACCATGCGCTCGATGGCTAGCGCTTGCTGACGCTTCTTTTCAAGACCGGCCAGAGCAGCTGCGAGAATGTCGGCAGGGGCCTTGCGAAAGCGCCCTTTGCCCTTGCGATGGAAGTAGATGGGTGCTGAATGTAGGGCAAGCAGCAGCGCAGACGCCTCGACCGCGCCGGCCTTGTGGCCGAAGTAGTCATCGGCAAAATCACAAAAAGAAAATTCGCCATCACCTGCACACTCCCAGAGAAACTCCTGCTCGATTCCCTCGGCGAGG
>CAJAHZ010000281.1 GCA_903939665.1 uncultured Pseudomonadota bacterium
CGTCATCGCAATCTCGGCCCCGAGCCGATGCAGGCACGCGAGGCGGCACCCGAGATTCTTGCGCAAGCGGCGGCTGGCGAGGTGGCGCTGGTTTTCGGCAATGAGACGGCAGGCTTGTCGAACGACGAGGTGCAGCGCTGTCAACGTACGGTTTTCATCCCTGCCAACCCGGACTATACCTCGCTCAATCTTGGCTCGGCGGTGCAATTGCTCAGCTATGAATTACGCCTGGCGGCGTTTGATGGACGTCCGCCGGTGCTCACCAAGGCAGTGCCTTTTGCTTCGCCACTGGCGACCAATGACGATGTCGAGCGCTTCTATACCCACCTCGAACGAATTATGGTGGCGACCGAGTTTCTCGACCCGCAGCAGCCCAAGCGCCTGTTGCCCAAGTTGCGTCGTCTGTTCGGGCGTGCCGAGTTGGAGCGCGACGAGATCAATATCCTGCGCGGTATCCTTGATGCCGTTGAGCGGAAGCTTCCTGCCTCAAATAGGTAGCGCTCGGTGGTAGCGCGATTTGTCGCGCAATATAGTTGATCAAAACACTCGGGTATTCTAGAATCACGCCTCAAGTTAATGGAGTCAGCACTAATGTTCAACCGTCTGCGCGAAGACATTCGATCGGTATTCGAGCGCGACCCCGCCGCGCGCACCTCGTGGGAGGTGCTGACCTGCTATCCGGGCGTCCATGCGCTGCTCATTCACCGGCTGGCGCATTGGTTTTGGTCGCATCAGTTGCGCTGGCTTGGGCGCTTTGTTTCGCATTTCGGGCGTTTTATTTCCGGCGTCGAGATTCATCCCGGCGCGACGATCGGTCGCCGTTTTTTCATCGACCATGGCATGGGCGTGGTGATCGGCGAGACGGCGGTGATTGGCGACGATGTGACGCTCTATCATGGCGTGACGCTGGGGGGGACTTCGTGGGTCAAGGGCCGGCGTCACCCGACGCTGGAAAATGGCGTGGTGATCGGCGCTGGCGCGCAGGTGCTCGGGCCGATCACGATCGGCGCACGCGCCAAGGTGGGGTCGAATGCCGTGGTGGTCAAGGATGTGCCGGCCGGAACGACGGCGGTCGGCAATCCGGCGCGCATCATCGACACCGAACTGGCGCAAAAACGCGAAGAAAAGGCCGGTCAGATGGGCTTTTCGGCCTATGCGCTCGCCGGCACGCAGGATGACCCGCTGGCCAAGGCGATTCACGGCTTGCTTGATCACGCGGTGGAAACTGATCGGCGGATCGAGTTGTTGCTCAGTCGTCTGGAAGGCGCTGGTGTCTGCGTTGAAGACGAACTCGCGA
This sequence comes from uncultured Pseudomonadota bacterium, assembly GCA_903939665.1. Classification (GTDB taxonomy): domain Bacteria; phylum Pseudomonadota; class Gammaproteobacteria; order Burkholderiales; family Rhodocyclaceae; genus CAJBIL01. The sequence goes on from CAJAHZ010000281.1 coordinate 1,298, forward strand.
CGGCTGACAAGTTTGACCCGAAATACCTGAGTAAAATAGTTGACTAATTTGAGAGGCTTCCCTTATAGTTGAGTGATTCGATCAAGTATTGTTTGGAGAGGCATCATGCGACTGACGACCAAAGGACGTTTTGCGGTTACTGCGATGATTGATCTGGCGCTGCGTAGCGGCGACGGGCCGGTGACGCTGGCCGGGATCAGTGAGCGCCAGAAAATTTCACTCTCGTATCTTGAGCAGCTGTTCGGCAAGTTGCGCCGCTACAGTCTTGTTGATAGTGTCCGTGGGCCGGGCGGTGGCTATTGCCTGGCGCGTCCGTTTGACAGCATTACGGTGGCCGATATCGTGCGTGCGGTAGACGAGCCGCTCGATGCAACGCAGTGCGGCGGCAAGGAAAACTGCAAGGATGAAGAGCGTTGCATGACGCATGACCTGTGGGCCACGCTGAATTTCAAGATGTACGAGTATCTGACGTCGGTGACGCTGGCCGATCTGGTCAATCGGCAGCTTGGCAAGGTCGAGCACGTTGCTGTGATCAAGGATCAACGGCGCATCGGGCCGCGTCCGCGCTCCAAGATCATGGCGGTGATTGCCTGAGATCCTGTAAGCAAAGTATATGTTTGCCCCCGTTTATTTCGACCATAACGCGACGACACCGCTTGATCCGGTAGTGCTTGAGGCGATGCTGCCTTTTATGTCGGCGCAATTTGGCAATCCCTCCAGCCGGCATGAGTATGGCCGTGCGGCGCGCCGAGCAATCGATGAAGCGCGCGCCAAGGTCGCCGCTGCGGTCGGCGCGCATCCGACCGAAGTCGTGTTCGCCAGCGGCGGTTCGGAGGCGAACAATCTGTTCATCAAGGGCGCGGCGGCCTGCCTGAAGCCGGGTGTGCTGGCCGTTAGCGCGGTTGAGCATCCTTGCGTGATCAAGCCGGCGGAACAGTTGGTCAGCCGTGGCTGGATGTTGCACAAGGTCGGAGTTGATGGCGACGGGCGGATTGATGCAAAGAGTTATCAGGCCGTGTTGGCGCAGAAGCCGAAGCTTGTTTCGGTGATGTTGGCGAACAATGAAACTGGCGTGCTGCAGGACGTTTCGGCACTTGCGATACAGGCGAAGGCAGCAGGGGCGTGGTTTCATACCGATGCGGTGCAGGCGGTGGGCAAGATTGCCGTTGATTTCCGCAGCCTGAATGCAGCGGGCGTGCACGCCATGACGGTCTCGGCGCACAAACTGGGCGGCCCCAAGGGGGCAGCGGCACTGGTGCTCGACAAGCGTGTTGAACTTGAGCCGTTGATCGCCGGCGGCGGGCACGAACGCGGCTTGCGCTCCGGGACGGAAAATGTCGCGGCGATTGTCGGTTTTGGCGTCGCCTGCGAGTTGGCTGCGCAGCGTCTGACAGAAAGCGCGCCGCGCCTGACGCAGTTGCGCGGCCAGGTTGAAAGCGGTTTGCTGGCAGTCGGCGCAACGCTGTTTGGTGCAACTGGCGAACGTTTGCCGAACACGATTTATTTTGCTTTGCCGAACCTTGATGGCGAAACACTGGTCGGATACCTCGATCGTGCCGGCTATGCGCTGGCCAGTGGCGCGGCGTGTTCCAGTGCCAACCCGGAGCCATCGCATGTGCTGCAGGCGATGGGCGTTTTGCCCGAACTGGCGCGCGGCGCAGTGCGTATCAGCCTGGGGGCGGGCAACACGGCTGAGCAAATAAAAGATTTTTTGAATACCTTACAAATAACCGTGTCGAAGTTGCAGCGATTGACTGCCATTGCGGTCTAATTTTTGAACCATGAGTTACTCAAACATTCGGAGTTAGAGAAATGCTGAACCTGCCGATCTATCTTGATTATTCGGCAACCACGCCGGTTGATCCGCGCGTGGCGCAAAAAATGATCCCCTATCTGGTCGAAAAATTCGGCAACCCGGCATCGCGTTCGCACGCATTTGGCTGGGAAAGCGAAGCCGCAGTAGAGGAAGCGCGTGAGGAAGTTGCAAAACTGATCGGCGCTGACGCCAAGGAAATCGTCTGGACTTCCGGGGCGACCGAGTCGAACAATCTTGCCATCAAGGGTGCGGCGCACTTCTACTCGGGCAAGGGCAAGCATCTGATCACCGTCAAGACCGAGCACAAGGCTGTTCTTGATACCTGCCGCGAACTTGAGCGCGAGGGTTTTGAAGTGACCTACCTTGACGTCAAGGAAAACGGCCTGCTCGACCTCGATGTCTTCAAGGCGGCATTGCGCCCCGATACCATTGTCGTCTCGGTGATGTTCGTCAATAACGAGATCGGTGTGATCCAGCCGATTGCCGAAATCGGCGAGATCTGCCGCGAGAAGGGCATCATCTTTCACGTCGATGCGGCGCAGGCGACCGGCAAGGTTGTGATCGACCTCGCAACGCTCAAGGTTGATCTGATGAGCCTTTGCGCGCACAAGACCTACGGGCCGAAGGGTATCGGCGCGCTGTATGTGCGTCGCAAGCCGCGCGTTCGCCTTGAGGCGCAGATGCACGGCGGCGGGCATGAACGCGGTTTCCGTTCAGGTACGCTGGCGACGCACCAGATCGCCGGCATGGGCGAATGTTTCCGCCTCGCACGCGAGGAGATGGGCGTCGAAAACGAGCGCATCCGGATGCTGCGCGACCGTCTGCTCAAGGGCTTGTCCGACATCGACCAGGTTTTCATCAATGGCGATATGGAGCACCGTGTTCCGCATAACCTCAACATCAGTTTCGCCTATATCGAAGGCGAATCGATGTTGATGGCGATCAAGGATCTCGCCGTGTCGTCGGGTTCGGCCTGCACCTCGGCCTCGCTTGAACCGTCGTACGTACTGCGTGCGCTTGGTCGTGAGGATGAACTGGCACACAGCTCGATCCGCTTTACCCTTGGCCGTTTTACGACCGAGGAAGAGATCGACTACGCGATAAAGCTACTGCACGAAAAAATAGGCAAACTGCGCGAACTCTCCCCGCTGTGGGAAATGTGGCAGGACGGCGTCGACCTGAGCACGGTTCAATGGGCAGCGCACTGATAACGGATTGAAGGAGAAACACCATGGCATACAGCATCAAAGTTCTCGATCATTATGAAAATCC
>CAJAHZ010000282.1 GCA_903939665.1 uncultured Pseudomonadota bacterium
ACGAAGTCGAAAAAGCGCATCCGGACGTCTTCAACGTGCTGCTGCAGGTGCTTGATGACGGGCGCATGACCGACGGGCAGGGCCGCACCGTTGATTTCAAGAATACGGTAATCGTCATGACCTCGAACCTCGGATCACAGATGATCCAGCAGATGGCCGGCGACGATTATCAGGTGATCAAACTGGCGGTGATGGGCGAGGTCAAGTCGTATTTCAGGCCGGAGTTTTTGAACCGGATCGACGAGGTTGTCGTCTTCCACGCGCTTGATGAGAAAAACATCAAGTCGATCGCAAAAATTCAGCTCGGCTATCTGGAAAAGCGGCTGGCGCAGCTTGAAATGACGCTGAATGTGGCCGATAGCGCACTGGCCGAAGTGGCCGCAGCGGGCTTTGATCCGGTATTCGGCGCGCGTCCCTTGAAGCGGGCGATCCAGTCGCAGCTCGAGAACCCGCTGGCCAAGGCGATTCTTGAAGGCCGTTTTGCGGCCAAGGATACGATTCGCGTGGCTTGCGAGGGCGGGGTGATGAATTTTGTGAAGGGGTGAAAACCGGCGGTTCATCACGCCGTCAGCGCGAATCACGAAAAGGGGACGCTTTGCTTTGTTATTGTGGCGCGAGCCCCAGTTCGCGCTGGATGTCCGTTATTTTGTCGAGGAATTCCGGTACAACTTTCTGCACCGTACTCCAGACGATCTCCAGATTGACCGAGATGTAACCGTGAATGAGCCGGTTTCGCATCCCGGATATTTCTCCCCACGGGACATTCGCATACCTTGCCTTCAGTTCTGGACTTAACTTTGTCACGGCTTCGCCGATAATTTCCAGGTTGCGGATTACGCCATCCTGGATGAGTTCGTTATCCAGGAAGTCGGCTTCAACCTTGCTTGCCGTGTACCGGTTAATTCTGGCTATTGCGTCTCGGATATGCTCGAGATAATCGGCATCACGAAACGCATTGCTCATAGTGGGCGAGCTTCTTCAAGAACCAGGTTGCGAAATTTCGGCGGGAGATCGCCTGCAGTGAGAACATCCGTCGCCACTCCCAGCTCTTTCTCGATAGCGTTTTGCAGCCGAACCATGTCGAGCAGCGTCGTTCCCTTGGCGACATCAACCAGCAGGTCGACGTCGCTCCCTTCCCTATCCCGCCCGTGCAGTACCGATCCAAAAACACGAACGTTCCTCGCGCCATTGCTGTTCGCGATAGCGAGCACTGCATCGCGGTGGTTTCGTAGTATTTCGGATGGTTTCATCGTGGTTCCTTGTCTAGCTTTGCAAAATGATAGTCCATGACCCCGATCAGGTACAGACGAATTTGACCTGTAGCGCCATGGGGGCGAGATTCAATGGCAAGCCATCCAGCACCGCCTAAAGGAGGCCGCGGTTACAATACCGGATTGAAGTAGCAAGGCTCGTCTTATGAACGCCAACGCCGGCAATCGTGGGGAAGTGGCGGTCATTGCGCTGGTTGGTTACGCGCATGCGGTTTCGCATTTTTTCCATTTGATGATCCCGCCGCTGTTTCCGTGGCTGATGAAGGATTTCGATCTCAGTTTTACCGAGGCCGGCTTCCTGATGACCGTGTTTTTCGTCGTTTCGGGAACGGGGCAGGCGCTGGCCGGCTTTGTCGTTGATCGCGTTGGTGCTCGATCGGTATTGTTTTCCGGCGTTCTGCTGCTCATTCTGTCGGGCCTTGCGCTGGCGGTGGCGCAAAACTACCCGATGTTGCTTCTGGCGGCTGCGCTGGCGGGCGCTGGCAATAGCGTTTTTCACCCGGCTGACTTCACCTTGCTCAATCATCGTGTGTCGGTATCGCGTCTTGGTCACGCCTTTTCGGTGCACGGCTTGTCCGGTAACCTGGGTTGGGCAGCGGCCCCCTTGTTGATGACTACGGTGGCGGTCTTCGGTGGCTGGCGCATGGCGGGCCTTGCGGCGGCCCTGGTGGGTGTCGTTGCCTTGTTGCTGCTCTTTGCCGGCCGGGATTTGCTTGCCGTGACTCCGGCCAATGCGGCGAGCGCCGGCGGGGAGCCGGCTCATGCCCTTGTGAGCGCAGGGTCTGCTGCGGGTTTTTTGCGTAGCGGGGCGGTCTGGCTGTGCTTCAGCTTTTTTCTGTTGTCGACCGCTGCCTTTGGGGCATTGCAGAATTATTCGACGGCGTCGCTGCAGAACATTTATGCGCTTTCACTGGCCAGCGCGGCTTCCTGTTTGATTGCCTATCTGCTGGGTGGCGCCGGCGGCATTGTGGTCGGCGGATTCATTGCGATGCGTCAGGCACAGGATCGAATTATCGCCTGCGGGTTGTCGACGGCAGCGGCAATCGGCCTCTTGCTTGCCGCTGGCCTTGCACCCGGCTGGGCGGTATTGCCGCTGATGACCGTCATGGGCGCATGCGTCGGCATTGCCGGGCCGTCGCGGGATTTGCTGGTGCGCAAGGCGGCAACACAAGGCTTGGGGAAGGCTTCGTTCGGGCGAGTGTACGGTTTTGTCTATTCCGGGCTTGATGTCGGGCTGGCGCTGGCACCGCTGATTTTCGGGCCGTTGATGGATGGCGGACACTTCAACGCCCTGTGGTTGGGTGTCGCGCTATTGCAGGGACTCGCTGTGATTTCGGCTTTGCGCGTCGGGCGTCGGGCGCGCTAGAAAAGTCTGCGGCACTATTTGCCGATGCTTGTGTCAAAATGGGCTGGAGACTGGCTGATTGAGGCGTATCAACAGCGTCGTCAGCGTGTCTTGAATTCGATGGATCTGGACTCATTTAATGTTCGTGCTCTACGGAGCGGAAAGGGGTCGATATGAACATCGTTTACGATAGCGAGCATTATGCAATTGTCGCTTACCCGGTACAGCAGGGTTTTGAGTTGGTGGATAAGGCCAGTAGTCGCAGTCTCTATGTGCATGGCTCGGTAGCGATTGATTTGCGCGAAGCGATTGATCGGATTCCCGACGACGAGCGCAATGAAGAGTCGATCGATGCGCTACTTGACGACTACTGTTCCGGTTCGGCGCGTCCGATTGCGTATCATTGACCGTGGCGATCTGTTCCTTGCAGCTGCTGGGCAGGGCAGGTAGCCGCAAGGTATAATCGCATTTTGGCGAACTTTGCCATCACCAATCACACATAGTTTCTATCTGTTGGGAGAGAGCCGAATGGCATTGTACGAATCCGAGCACACCAAGTTCATGCGCGAAGCGATGGCTCAGCATCCCGAGTGGGCCGAAGATCAGCGCACGGGTCGCGCCATCTGGTGGGACAAGAAGTCCACCGTGAATGAGCAGAGGGCCAACTTGGCATCGCGCGAAGCACATCGGTCGTATCCCTACGATGTGAACTTCGATCTGCAGTAGCGCGTTAGCGGTATTGTTGTAATGCAAACGGCCAGGCAAATTTGCCTGGCCGTTTGCATTGGGTGGCGGGGCCGCGAATTCTGGTTTCACGCCGATCGGCGTGAAGCCTCTTTCTTGGCCCCTTTAAGCGAATTACCCCTGTAGTGGCTTGATCACGCGTTTGACGGCGGGGTCTTCGGGGTGCGGGTGGATGGTGAAGCCCAGGCTGGTCATCAGGCGGAACATCTTGGAGTTGAGCGCGAGCACGTCGCCAACAACCGAGCGATGGCCCTTCATCCGGGCGCAATCGATCAGCGCGGTCATCAACTTGCGACCGATGCCGTGCTTTTGCCAGTCGTCGGCAATGGCCAAGGCAAATTCAACGGATTCTCCATCAGGATTGGTCACATAGCGCGATACGCCAATTTGCAGTTCCTTGCCGTTTTCGTCCTGAATCGTCGCGATCAGCGCCATTTCCCGGTCGTAGTCGATCTGCGTGAAGCGCACCAGCATGGCCTGGGTCAGTTCACGGATCGTATCCATGAAGCGGTAATACTTGCTCTCGTCGGACATCCGCTTGACGAAATCCTGTTCCAGATCGGCATCCTCCGGGCGGATTGGACGGATGCTCACGACCCGGCCGTCCGGCAGTTCCCACTCCTGCATCAGGTGTACCGGGTAAGGGTGGATCGCCATGTGCGAGTAGCGGTCACCGGTTGGTGAAGCGTGGTCGATGACGATGCGGGCATCCGCTGCGATGGCGCCATTTTCATCAACAATCAGCGGGTTGAGATCGAGCTCCTGCAGCCAGGGCAACTCGCAGACCATTTCAGAAATGTTCAGTAAAACCTCTTCCAGCGCTTCCATGTTGATTGGCGGCATGTTGCGGAACTCGCCGAGCAGTTTCGAGGCGCGCGTCGAACGGATCAGATCCTGTGCCAGAAAACGGTTGAGCGGCGGCAGCGCCACTGCGCGGTCGCTGAATATTTCGACTTCGGCACCACCGGCGCCAAAGGTGATGATCGGGCCGAAAGTCGGGTCGCGAAGGACGCCAATCATCAACTCACGACCATTCGGGCGCGCCAGGTAGGGCTCAATCGAGACGCCATTGATCCGCGCGGTCGGGTGCCGTTTCTGCACGGTTTCGATGATGTCGTGATACGCGTTGCGTACTGCCGGCGCATTGGTGATGTTGAGCCGTACGCCACCGGCATCGCTCTTGTGAATCAGATCCGGTGAATCAACTTTCATGGCGATCGGGAAGCCGATCTGTTCGGCGAGCAGCAAAGACTCGGTTGGCGTACGCGCCACCATGGTCTGTGCAACCGGCACCCGGAAAGCGCGCAGAATGGCTTTCGACTCCATTTCGGAGAGCACCTTGCGGCGCTCCTGCAGCACCGCTTCGATCAGCATTTTTGCGCCCTCGGTTTCGGGGCGGGTATGCTGCGAGGTAGGCTCCGGCGTTTGCAGCAGGAGCTTCTGGTTCCGGTAGTAGGTCGAGATGTGATAGTAGAGTTCGACTGCTGTTTCCGGCATGCGGAAGGCCGGTATCGAGGCCTCTTCCATCAGCAGGCGTGCTTCGGCAACCTGTTCTTCTCCCATCCAGCAGGTGAGAATCGGCTTCGAAGTCTGGTCGCTGACATCGATCACCGCCCTGGCGACTTCCATTGGTTGCGTCATCGCTTGGGGCGAGAGCATCACCAGCATGCCGTCGACTTCCTCATCCTGCGCGACAGCGAGGATGGCGTCGCGATAACGCTCGGGTGTTGCGTCGCCGGCGATGTCGATCGGATTGCTGTGCGACCAGTTAGGCGGCATCGTGGCGTTAAGTGCCTGGACGGTATTCAGCGACAGGTTGGCGAGCGGAATCTCCAGATCACCGGCCCGGTCGGCCGCCATGGCGCCCGGGCCGCCGCCGTTGGTGATGATGGCCAGACGTTTGCCTTGTGGCCGGAACTTCGAAGCCAGTGCCTTGGCCGCGTAAAACAGCTGCCCGACGTTCTTGACGCGAACGACGCCGGCACGGCGGACGGCCGCATCGAACACGACGTCGGAGCCGGCGATCATTCCCGAATGAGTTTGCACGGCTGCCGATCCGGCGGCATGCCGGCCCGCCTTGAGCAGGATGATCGGCTTGATGCGCGCGGCGGAGCGCAGGGCGCTCATGAAGCGGCGTGCATTACGGATGCCTTCGACGTAGAGCAGGATGTAATGCGTGCGGTTGTCGTAGATCAGATAATCGAGAATCTCACCGAAATCGACATCGGCGGTGCTGCCCAGCGAGATCACGCTGGAGAAACCGACGCGGTTGCTCTTGGCCCAGTCGAGGACTGATGAACACATGGCGCCCGATTGCGAGACCAGCGCCAGATTGCCGGCATTGGCGTTTACGCGTGCAAACGTGGCATTCAGGCCGAGATCCGGGCGAATGATGCCCAGACAGTTGGGGCCAAGCACCCGGACGTTATAGCTGCGCGCAATTTCCATCATCTTGCGCTCGAGGGCGGCGCCCGAATGACCGGCTTCAGAAAAACCAGACGTGATGACGATGACGTTTTTTACACCGCTGCGACCGCACTGCGCAATGATTTCCGGCAGCGTTTGCGGGCGGGTGGCGATCACCGCCAGTTCAACGCGCGCGCCAATTTCTTCGATCGACTTGTAGGCCTGCACGCCCTGAACGGTCTCGTGTTTTGGATTAATCGCGTAGAGACGGCCTTTGTAGCCGGATTCGAGGATGTTCTTGAAGAGGATGTTGCCGACCGACTGCTCGCGGTCGGAGGCGCCGATAACGGCAACCGATTTCGGTTCAAAAAGGCTGGTGAGATAGTGTTGTTCAAGCATGGCGATTCACCTTGTGGGTGATAGGAGACAATGGGTAATTGAGACGGCGTGTTGCAATGCAGCAATTTAGCACAGATTACTTGTCGCGTCTCTCTGGCGGGCGGATTTCCGATCAGGCATTGGTCGTTTCTGTCAATGCGCTGTCAATCCGGATTTCGGAGCGTAGTGTGCGATGCATCGGGCACTTGTTGGCGATTTCGAGCATTCGGGCGCGTTGTTCCGGGCTCAGATCGCCGCTTAGTGTGATGATTCGTTCCACATGGTCGACCTTGCCTTTGCCCTCGACATCAATTTTCTTGTGGGATAGCGCAACGCTGATCCCGGTCAGCGGCAGTTTCTTGATTTCGGCATACATGCGCAAGGTCATCGAGGTGCAGGCGCCCAGCGCCGCCAGAAGGTAGTCGAAAGGCGCCGGGCCGGCGTCTGCGCCACCCACTGAAAGCGGTTCGTCAGCAATCAGCGTGTGTTGGCCGGCGGATACCGTCTGCTGGTAGCGACCTTTGCCGTTTTCGCTGACCGTAACGTGGGTGTGGTGATTGCTCTGTGTCACGGTGCAGGCTCCTTGGTATCCTGTGCATGATAAATGAAGTAGAAGCCTTTTTCCCGAAAGCGTCTGACATGACAGCACACCTGAATTCATTAATGCCTTCACCCTGGGTCAGCCGCTTTGCCCCGCTGATTCCTGCAGGCGGTAAGGTGCTCGATCTGGCCTGTGGTGGTGGCCGGCATACGCGCTTGCTGGCTGGCTTGGGCTACGAAGTCGAGGC
>CAJAHZ010000283.1 GCA_903939665.1 uncultured Pseudomonadota bacterium
CTTCGGCGCGCAGCTTGTCGAGCACAGGAGCAATGATTTCAATTTCCTCGCGCCCCAGATAGCCGCCCTCACCCGCATGCGGATTCAGCCCGGCAACCAGAATGCGCGGCGCGACAATGCCGTATTTACGCCCCATCTCAGCGTGCAGGATGCGCAGCGTTTCTTCAAGGGCAGCGCAGGTTACCGCAGCCGGCACGTCTTTCAGCGGCAGGTGCGTCGTCACCAGGGCGACGCGCAGCCCCCCGCCAGCCAGCATCATCACGACGCGCGGCGTCGCGGTTTTTTCGGCTAGATATTCTGTATGCCCGGTGAATGGGACGCCGGCCTCATTGATCACGCCCTTGTGCACCGGCGCCGTAACCATCGCCTGAAACGCTCCTGAACGGCAGCCGGCCAATGCGTGGTCGAGCAGCCCAAGCACGTAAGGGGCATTGCTCGGATCAAGGCGACCAGGAGAAGAAGCCGCTGCCGTGGGTGAGTGAATGATGTCGATGACGCCCGGCAATGGCGAAAGAGCGGCATCCCATTCGCGCAAGCGCCCCGAGAATCCGGTCATTTCGGCTCTCGCGGCCATCAACTCGCGATCCGCCAGAACGACCAGTTGCGCGGCAAACGGCCTCTCGACAAGCCGCAAGCACAGCTCGGGGCCGATCCCGGCCGGCTCGCCCGAAGTGATGGCGATCACCGGCAACCTCACGTGCTCAGCGCTCCTCGAGCCGAAGCTCGACATAGGCGCGGTCGCGCGCCATGCGCAGCCAATCCTGATAGGCCTCATCGAGCCTTCGCTCGCGCAGCGCCTGACGTGCCGCTGCACGCTGACGCTCGCTCGAGATATCCTGCACACGGCGTTCGAGCACCTCAATCAGATGAAAGCCAAAGGGCGAGCGTACGGGCTCGCTGACCTCGCCAGGCTGCAACAAGTTCATCGCACGTTCGAAATCCGGCACCGTATCACCCGGATAAATCCATCCCAGATCCCCCCCTTTGGGTGCCGAACCATCCTGGGAGAACAGCTTGGCCAATTCGGCGAAATTGCCGCCATGCGTCAGCCGTTCGCGCAGGCCAACCAGTTTGTGCCTGGCTTCGGACTCCGAGACGATTTCATTGACCTTGATCAGGATATGCCGCGCATGTGTTTGCTGCACCGCCGCCACCGCCGTGCCGCCACGCTTGGCAAGCAGTTTGAGCAGATGAAAGCCGTTCGAACTGCGCAGGATCGGTGACACGTCACCCGCCTTGAGTTTGGGCGCAGCTTCCGCAAAAATGGCCGGCAGGCGATCCAGCGTACGCCAGCCAAGATCGCCTCCTTTCAGCCCATCCGGCGCGTCTGAATAGGCAGCGGCAACCTGGCCAAAATCGTCGCCTTTTTTCAGTCGATCGAGTACCTGTTCGGTTTTCAGCTTGAGTTTCTGGATTTGCTCCGGGCTCGCCGACTCCGGGGCGCGCAACAGAATATGCGCCATCTGGTACTCCTCGCCGCCCACGCCTTTGGCCGACTCTCCCGACAGATAGTTGTCGATCTCGCCTTCGGAAATGACAATTTTGTTTTCGACCTCGCGCTCACGCACGCGGGCAATGGTCATTTCCTCACGGATGTCTTCACGGAACTTCGCGAAGACAATCCCGTCCTTCTCGAGCGCCTGACGGAACTGGGCGAGCGACATCTTGTTGCCGGCGGCAATGCGTTGCAGCGCCTGCTCCAGTTGCGCGTCATCGACGCGCAAACCCGTTTCTTTTGCGTACTGTAATTGCACCTTGTCCATCACGAGGCGTTCGAGAACTTGCTGTTCGAGCACCTCGCGCGGCGGCAAGGGTGTTCCCTGCCGTTTGAGTTGGGACAGTGCCGAATCCAGACGGGTGCGTAATTCGTAATAGGTAACCACTTCGTCGTTGACGACAGCAACAATTCGGTCGGCGGTAAGCGGCTCACCCGCCGGACGGCGGGCCGATTGCGCCGTCGCAAGCCCCACAAGACAAACAAAGAGAAATAACGTACGCAGCAGGAACATCATGAACAACCCTTTATTGACCGAATACCGGATCGGCCGTCGATTGATTGACTGTGCCGTAACCCTGAATGTTGCGCCGGAGAAGTTCGAGCGGACTGGAGCCGATACGTGAAAAATCGGTCAGCTCAAGCTGGACAAAGAGTGCCGACGACGCCTTCGCTTCGGTTGTGGCCAGGCGCTGCCCGACCACGCGCACCACCCAGCAGCCGCCGTTGTATTCCAGTCCGCCGATGTTCTCGATCACCTGCTTGTCTTTGAAGGAGTAGTTCACCCTGCCCACCGCGTGCCATCCGCCAAAAATCGGCCACTGCGCGGAAACGTCGAACTGATCGAGATTCTCCCGGGTGTAACGATAGGAAGCATTGAGCACCTTGCCGGGCTCCGGCAGATAACGTGCGCCCATGGAATACTGCTGGACGACGCGGTCTCCGGCGTTGTACTGCAACGTCGTATCGGCATACACCTTGGGCAATATCTGCCCGCTGAAAGCGCCGAGAAAATCCGACTTGTTCCATTTCGCCTGCGTGTCGACCAAGGTCCCCGGAAGAACCACCCGCTGCTGGCTGAAATAGAAACGCTGGCCGAACATCGCGCGCATGATTTCATTGCCGCTGGCCGGATCAATCAGACGCGAGCTAACTGCGGTCGTCAACTGATTGGCGTTGTTGAAGCGATCCTGCCCGGAGAACTGGTTCTCGGAAAAAATACGCGCGAAGTTGAAGTCAGCCAGCGCGCTATCAAAAACAGGAATCTTGCTTTGATCGCGATACGGCACGTTCAGATAGAAAAGCCGCGGTTCCAGCGTCTGGGTGTAATCGCGCGAGAACCAGTTGCTTGATCGCTCGAAGGTCATCCCCGAATCAACGCTGAATACGGGCAGAGTGCGCGTGATCGAATCCGGCCCCACACTGTCGGCAGCCCGCCGATTCAGCGAGTACTGGGTCAGGTGAACACCGAGCTTCGGCGTAACGTACCAGCCGGGTGTTACGTAGGGCAAGGCAATCTGCGGATAAAGCACGGTGCGCTGCGCCTCATCCTTCTTCGAGTCCGGATGCACGAACGACGTGTATTGCCCGAGAAAGCTGCTGTCCGTGCGATACAAATCGGGTTGCCGTGCATTGACCGTGATTTGCGGCAGCATACGGTAAGGTGCCGCAACGAGGTTTTTCGGGTCGGGCTGCAAGGTCTGATAAGACTGCACGTTGGCGCTAACATTCCACCAGCCTGAACCGTAACCAAGCGTCCCCTGCTGCAGC
>CAJAHZ010000284.1 GCA_903939665.1 uncultured Pseudomonadota bacterium
CTTCCTTGGCGGCAAAGCGCTTGGCGAGAAAACGCGCCGGGTCTTTTGCCTTCAAAAAATCGGCGCGCTCGGTCGGCGCCAGCAGCTTGTCGAGCGCTCGCTCGCCATGCCGTTCGTACAACTTGCTGAGCCGCGCAACGGTGGCGATATCGGTACCGACGCCAGCGATCATTTGACTGATCTTGCGCGCTGCGCTTGCGCCTCGCGCATCAGGCTTTTCATTTCGCGAACCGCTTCGCGCAAACCGACAAATACAGCACGACTGACGATTGCGTGACCAATGTGCAGTTCCCGGATGCCCGCCAGTTGCGCCACCGGCTGGACGTTGACGTAGTTGAGCGCGTGGCCGGCGTTGAAGCGCATGCCGAGCGCGCGAATCGTCTCGCCGGCGTGGCGGATTTTTCCAAGTTCGGCAAGCACAGCCGGGCTTTCGACATCGCGCCCGTGGTAATAAAAAGCGTGCGCATAAGGGCCGCTGTGAATTTCGCATACTTGTGCGCCAATACGCGCCGCAGCTTCAATCTGGGCCGGTTCGGCATCAATGAAAACACTGGTCATGATCCCCGCATCAGCCAGACGGGCGACGGACTCCCTGAGCATGACTTCCTGCCCGACGACATCAAGCCCCCCTTCGGTCGTGACTTCATGGCGGCCCTCGGGTACCAGCATCGCCATCTGCGGCTTGAGGCGGCAGGCAATGCTGAGCATCTCTGCGGTGGCAGCCATTTCAAGATTTAGCTTGATCTGCGTGAGATCGCGCAGTCTCTCTACGTCGGCATCCTGGATATGGCGCCGATCTTCGCGCAGATGGACGGTGATCCCGTCCGCGCCGCCCAGCTGCGCCTCGACTGCGGCCCATGCCGGGTCGGGCTCGTAGGTGCGGCGTGCCTGCCGGATGGTGGCTACATGGTCGATATTTACGCCAAGTTCGATCAGGGTTCCTGTCATAGCTCCTGTAGCTCCATGAAAATCTTGCGGGTCTTCAATCCTGCGCCACCCGTATAGTGCGCGATCAATGCACGCATCAGCTGCTTGGCCTCGGCCAGCGAAGACGGATCGGAAAAGTCCTCGCGGGCCAGATCAAGCAGGGTTTTGCCGCTTACCGAAAGCGCCGAACTCCCCGGTCTTTGCAGGCTCACAAAACCTCGCTCGATCTCGTAGGCATAATACCCGTTGGCGTCGAGCGGCACGCCGCGAGCGTCGCTCTCCAGCGTCAGACCATAGCCCAGTTCCTGCAGCAACGCCCGCTCGAAGCGGCGCAAGTCGGATTCGAGCATCCCGCCTGCAAAGCGGCGCAAGGTTTCAGCATAAACCGAGAACAGGCGCTCGTGGGGGTCTTCCCGCGGTAGCAGGTACATCAGCAGCTCATTGAGGTAATAACCACAGAGCAAGGCTTTACCAGCGAGAAGCGGCTGTCCACCCTGCCACTCCGCTTTCATCAGGGTTTGCACTTCACCCTTGCCAGCCCAGCCCAGTTCAAGCGGTTGAAAGCCAAGCAGCAAGCCGCGCAAAACCGAACGCGGGCGACGCGCGCCGCGCGCCAGCAAAGCAACCCGACCAAAATCCCGTGAAAAGACCTCGACGATCAGGCTGGTTTCGCGATGCGGGTAGGCATGCAGCACGAAAGCTGGCTGGCTATCGACCTTGTGTCGAAGTGTCACCTTCCTGCGTCCCTATTCCCTATTCGCGGCCTGGAGAAGCGCTCGCTTTATTCGTAGCCAAGGCTTTTCAGGAGGCGCTCATCATCTGCCCAGCCAGACTTGACCTTGACGAAAACCTCGAGAAAAACCTTACCGTCAAACAGGCGCTCCATGTCCTGACGCGCCTCGGAAGCGATTCGCTTCAGCGTCTCGCCACCACTGCCGATGATGATGGCCTTATGTCCGTCTCGATCAACAACAATGGCTGCGTGGATCCGGCGCAGCGCACCATCCATTTCAAACTTTTCGATTTCGACGGTTGCTGCGTAGGGCAGTTCGTCACCAATCAGGCGAAATAATTTTTCTCGGATATATTCAGCGGCAAGAAATTTCTCGCTCTTGTCGGTAATCTCATCTTCGCCGAACAGGAGTTCGCTGTGTGGCAGATGCTTGCGCGTCTCGACCAGCAGATCATCGAGTTGTTTTCCTTTTGCCGCACTGACCGGAATAATCGCGGCAAAGTCGCGCTCCTTGGCCAGTTCGGCCATAAAAGGCAGCAACTGGGTTTTGTCCTTGAGCTGGTCGATCTTGTTCACAACAATAATCACCGGGCGGTCGGCAGGCAGCAGCCTGATTACGGTCTTGTCTTTTTCATCAAAGCGACCGGCTTCGACAACGAAAAGAACGACGTCGACGTCGGCCAGTGCCTGCGTGACGCCGCGATTCATCGCGCGGTTCAGGGCATTGGTGTGCTTGGTCTGAAAACCCGGCGTATCGACAAAAACGTATTGGGCATCAGGATTGGTGAGGATGCCCATGATGCGATGGCGCGTCGTTTGTGCCTTGCGCGAGACAATGCTGATTTTTTCGCCGATCAGGCGATTGAGCAAGGTCGATTTTCCGACGTTGGGACGCCCGACAATGGCGACGTAGCCGGATTTCAGTTCACTCATGATTTTTGCAACCTTTCCAATGCGCGCTCGGCGGCCATTTGTTCAGCAGCGCGTCGACTGCCGCCGCTGCCCTCGGTGCGAATGTTCAATGCGTCAACCGCACAGGCAATTTTGAAATGCTGGGCATGCGCCTCTCCCTCGGTTGCGGTTAGCGAATATTTTGGCAGCGCCAGACGTCGCCCCTGAAGATGTTCCTGCAGGCGAGTTTTTGCATCCTTGATCGGCTGCCCCAGCGCAATCTCAGCGAACATGCCATGGTACAAGCAGAGAATCACTTTGCTCGCCGCGTCGAAGCCCGCATCCAGCCACACCGCACCGAACAGCGCTTCGAGCGCATCGGCGAGAATTGATGGGCGCTGATTTCCGCCACTCTTCAGTTCGCCTTCACCGAGTCGAAGAAAACTACCCAGCGATAGTTTCAAAGCGAGTTGGTGCAGGCTGTCCTGCCGGACCAGATTGGCCCGCAGGCGTGAAAGGTCGCCTTCGGGAAGCGCCGGAAAACGATCGAATAGCTGGCGCGCGATGACGCCGTTCAGAATTGAGTCGCCGAGAAACTCGAGCCGCTCGTTGTGCGGCAAACTGTGGCTACGGTGCGTCAGCGCAGTCAGCAGCAGGGATGCGTCAGAAAATTCATGGCCAAGCGCCTGCTCGAGTCGTCGGTAGGTCATTCGCCTTATTTATTCCCCGACGAAGAGCCCTGAAAATCGATCAACAGACTGATGTTGGCAAACAGAGGGACACGGCTTTCATAAGCAAAAGAAATAACAACGTCGTTGCCATCCTTTGATATATCGAGGTCGGCCCCCTTGGCTACCTTGATCGTGTCAATATCGGCTTGCCGGTCAAAGGCCTTGCGAAGATCAGGCACCGTTTGCCCCGACGCAGCACCCGCGACGACCTTGCAGGCCTTGATAACCTTGTAATACTCCAGGTATTCGGGGCCGACCTTCATGCCCAGCAGAGAGACCACTGCGATGATGATGCCCCATATGAGCAATCCAGAAAGTGCCACACCATGCTGACGATTCATAACCTCACTCCTTAACTGAACGAGCCAATTCTCTTCATTGGATCACTAAAGTTGAACCAGATGAAAAAAGCTTTGCCCACAATATTCTCTTCGGGAACGAAGCCCCAGACGCGACTGTCGCGACTGTTGTCACGATTGTCGCCCATCATGAAGTAGTGGCCTGATGGCACGGTGCAAATAACGCCTGCGTTATTGTAGAGGCAATTTTCACGATTTGGAAATTGTGCTGCGGCCTGGATAAAGCTCGGCGCATCCTCATCGGTCAGTGCCCGGTGTTCAACTTCGCCAAGCTTTTCGACGTACTGTTGCGAGTAATAAAGACGCTCCGGATGAAGATAGTCTTCGACCTTCTTTGTGCTCAGCGTTTGTCCGTTAATGGTCAAACGCTTGTTCTGATAGGAAATCTTGTCTCCGGGAATACCCACAACGCGCTTGATGTAGTCCTGTGACGGATCCTCCGGGTAACGAAAAACCATTACGTCACCGCGCTGTGGACTATTGATGTTGATGATTTTCTTGTTGATCACTGGCAGGCGGATGCCGTAGGTGTATTTGTTGACCAGAATAAAGTCGCCAACCAGCAGCGTTGGAATCATCGAGCCGGAGGGAATCTTGAACGGCTCGACGACGAATGAGCGCAGGACAAAAACAACCAGAATCACCGGAAAAAAACTGGCACCGTACTCGACCCACCACGGATCCTTGGCGTTCACCGCGCGACGCTTGCGCAGAATGAAGGCGTCGGTCGCCCAGATGGCGCCACTGACGAGCAGCAGGATGAACAGGATCAACGCAAAATTCACTTTAGTACTCCGTTACTTGCCAATGCGCAGAACCGCGAGGAAGGCTTCCTGCGGAATCTCGACAGAGCCGACTTGTTTCATCCGTTTTTTGCCGGCTTTTTGCTTTTCCAGCAATTTTTTCTTGCGCGAGATGTCGCCACCGTAGCACTTGGCAAGCACATCCTTGCGCATGGCCTTGACGTTTTCACGCGAAATAATGTTCGAACCAATCGCCGCCTGGATCGCCACGTCATACATTTGGCGCGGAATCAGCTCGCGCATTTTGGCGGCTAGTTCACGACCACGGTAGATCGCGTTGGCGCGATGGACGATAACTGACAGCGCATCGACCTTTTCGCTGTTGATCAGTATGTCCAATTTGACCACGTCAGCAGCCCGATATTCCTTAAACTCGTAGTCCAGCGAGGCATAGCCACGCGACACCGATTTCAGCTTGTCGAAGAAGTCCATCACCACTTCGGCCATCGGCATCTCGTACACCAACTGAACCTGGCGTCCGCGATAGGTCATGTCGACTTGGTTTCCACGCTTCTGATTGCACAGCGTAATGACGTTGCCGAGATACTCTTGTGGAACAAAAACGGTGATCGTGATGATCGGCTCGCGGATTTCCTCAACTTTTGATTGATCCGGCAATTTTGCAGGGTTTTCAACCTGGATCACTCTGCCGTCGCGCATCAGAACTTCGTAGACGACCGTCGGTGCCGTGGTGCTCAGATCCTGATCAAACTCGCGTTCCAGGCGTTCCTGGACGATTTCCATGTGTAGCAAACCGAGAAATCCGCAGCGAAAGCCAAAACCAAGCGCCTGCGAAACTTCCGGTTCGTAGTGCAGAGAGGCGTCATTGAGCTTGAGTTTCTCAAGTGATTCGCGCAAGGAATCGTACTGGTTCGACTCGACTGGGTAAAGTCCGGCAAAAACCTGTGACTTGATTTCCTTGAAACCGGGCAGTGCTTCAGCGGCGGGGCGATCGGCCAGCGTCACTGTATCGCCCACCTTGGCGGCCTGCAATTCCTTGATGCCGGAGATGATGAAACCCACCTCGCCAGCGCGCAGGGCGTCGCGTTGCAGGGCTTTCGGGGTGAACACGCCAACCTGTTCGCACAGGTGTGTCGAACCGGCGGCCATCAGGCGAATTTTGTCTTTCGGGCGCAGCGTGCCATCGAAGACGCGCACCAGCATCACCACGCCAACGTAGTTGTCAAACCACGAATCGACCAGCAAGGCTTTGAAAGGTGCATCCGGATCACCCTCCGGTGCTGGGATGCGCTTAATGATCGCTTCAAGAATGTCTTCAACACCCTGGCCCGTCTTGGCTGACGCCAGCACGGCTTCGGAGGCGTCAATGCCGATGACGTCCTCGATCTCCTGACGCGCGTTGTCGGGCATGGCCGACGGGAGGTCTATTTTGTTCAGTACCGGCAGAACGTCGACGCCAAGCTCGATCGCGGTGTAGCAGTTGGCCACCGTCTGTGCTTCAACGCCTTGCGAAGCATCGACGACCAGCAGCGCGCCTTCGCAGGCAGAAAGCGAGCGCGAGACTTCGTACGAGAAGTCTACGTGACCCGGTGTATCGATCAGGTTCAGGTTATAGATTTCACCGCTGCGCGATTTGTACTGCAACGCGGCTGTCTGCGCCTTAATGGTGATGCCGCGTTCGCGCTCGATATCCATTGAGTCGAGCACTTGCGCTTCCATTTCCCGGTCGGACAAGCCGCCGCAAAGATGGATGATGCGGTCTGCCAGCGTTGATTTGCCGTGATCGATATGGGCGATGATGGAGAAATTTCGGATGTGTTGCAGTTGCATGTGTGTGCTATGTCGCGGCCAAGCCAC
>CAJAHZ010000285.1 GCA_903939665.1 uncultured Pseudomonadota bacterium
AAAAAATCCTCGGCTTCGAAAGCGCCGTCGATAATCTCGGAACGTCGCCACTTGTCCGCATAAAATCGGTCGACTTCGCTTCCCGATTCGCCGGAAACGATCAGGTCGGCCATCGTTGGCCGTTCGTTTTCGTAGAAATATTGCCCTGATCCGTGCGTTTTTAGCGCCTTTGTCGCAGTGACGCCGGTTAGGTTTTCGCAGGCGCGGTTCCAGTGGGTTATGCGGTGTTCCCGGTCGAGGACGAAAGCGGCGACCGGGCTGCCGTCGATGATCTGCGCCAGCCGTTTTCGCGTTTCATCACGCTCGATCCCGGCGCGGACGGCTTCTTCTTCTGCGCGCTTGTAAGCGCCGACCTCGGAGGCGACGCCAACATAACCGAGGAAGCGGCCATCTTCGTTGAACTTGGGGCGTCCGCTGACGCGGAACCAGAGTGGCCGGCTGCCGCGTTGGCTTGGGTACTCGAAGTCACGAAATGGCAGATGCGCTTCATGCGTGCGTATGTGGCCGGCCCAGTCAACTTCCTCTGATTCGAGTGATCCGAGGCCTTCCCAGCGGGTTTTTCCCAGCGTGAGAGGTAATGAGACGCCGGTAATTTCGGCGAATTCCCTTGAGAAATAGGTGAAACAGAAATTCTCGTCCTGTTCCCAGTACCAGTCAGCGGCCAGCTCCGAAAAGTTCTTGTAACGCAGTTCGGCTTCTTCACGCTCATGCAGGCGACCACCGTCGACCAGCAGTCCAGCCACTTGGTAGTCTTCAGGCGAACTCGCTTCATGCAGGCGGCATGCCTGTCGAATCCAGCGGTAATCCCCTTGCGGCTGGCGCACGCGAAACAGCGAGACCACTTCCTGCTTCGCCGCCAGTGCGGCGTAGTCAGGCAGCGCTTCTGCGGCATCGCGCGGGTGAAGCCAGGGCGCCAGCCAGTTGTCGCCCGGCAGGCAGCTTCCCGCGGTGCCGAGCAAATCATCCAGGCCGTCGGCGACCATGACGGGCTCTGCCTTGCCGTTGCGTACGCGCAAGAGAAATGGCACCGCCGACAGGCTGCGCAGCACCGCCGGCAGCAAGTCCGTCGCGTTGGAAATCATCTGGGCCGTCATCAGATGCCTTCGCCACATTGATAGCCGTTGCTTTCCTCCTGCGCCGCTTGCTCGCTTGCGCCGGCTGATGTTGCGCCTTGGTTGCTTGCTTGCTCGGTGACGGTCAAGGGCAGTTCCAGCGTGAAACAACAGCCTTCGCCGGGGGTGCTCTCGGCAGTGATCCGCCCGCCGAGAATCCCGAAGACCATGTTGTGCACGATGTTGAGGCCAAGGCCGCTGCCGCCCTGCCCGAGTTTGGTCGTAAAAAACGGATCGAAGATGCGTGGCAAAACGTGGGCCGGAATGCCTTTTCCATCGTCGCTGATCTTCAGCACCACCTGCTCATGGTTTTCGGCTTTTTTGGCTTCAATGCAGATCCGCCCGCTGTTCCGCCCATCGAAGCCATGCAGAATGGCATTGTTGATGAGGTTGGTTACCACCTGCCCGAGCGGCCCGGGGAAACTCTCCATCAGGATGCCGTCGTCGATCTTCTGCTCGAGGACGTAGGGCATTTTGCGCAGGCTGGGGCCAAGCGAGGTGACGACTTCGGCGATCATTTCCGCGAGCTCGAAACTTCGCCGCTGCGAGCTCGTCTGGTCAACGGCCACCTGCTTGAAGCTGGACACCAATTCAGCCGCCTTGTTCAGGTTGCGCATCAGTACATCGCTGGCGGAACTCGTGTCGGCCAGAAACTCGTCAAGCATCGATTTTTTCAATCCGGTCTTGATGGCATTTCCCATTTTCTTGCTGGTCTCGACCAGATGGCTTGCCACCATCAGGCTGTTGCCGATCGGCGTGTTCAACTCATGCGCCACGCCGGCGACCATTGAGCCGAGGGCGGCCAGCTTCTCGCTGCGCACCAGTTCGTCCTGCGTCTGCTCGAGGTTGTCGATGACGTTGCCGAGATCTTTCAGGGCGCGCTGCAAGGCCTCAGTGCGTTCGGCAATCTTGTGTTCGAGGGTTGTGTTGAATTCTTGCAGGGCGATCTCGTGGCGCTTGCGTTCGGTGATATCGGTATAAGTGGTGATAAAGCCGCCATCCGGCAACGGCCTTCCGGATATCTCGATGATGCGTCCGTCCGGGCGCTCGCGTTCAAGGAGGTGAGGTTCAAAGCGGCGTGCCAGAGCCAGCCGCGTCTGCACGAGTTCTTCGACATTGCCCGGGCCGTACTCGCCGCGCTCGGCGTTGTAGATGAAAGAGGTTTCCAGAGAGCTGCCGATGACGCCCATCGATTCGGGAAAATCGAGCAGTTCGAGGTAGCGGGGGTTGCATACCACCAGCCTGAGGTCGGCATCGAACATGGAGATGCCCTGGCTGATGTTGCCGACGGTGTAGCGCAGCACGGCCAGAGATTTTTCCATTTCGCGCTGGCGTGCGAGTTGTTCGCCCTGTTTGCGCTCGGTAATATCTTCCTGCAGCAGGATGAAGCCGACCGGCATGCCGTCGATCAATACGGGCGATCCGTCGACCAGCAGCGTGCCGCCGCCCGGACGGTCAAGTTCTACCGAATGCGTTTCGAATCGGGAAAGCGCTTCGAAGCGACTGCTTACCTGCTCTTCGATGTCGCCGGGGCCATAACAGCCATTTTCGGCAATGCGATGAACGATGTCCCTGATCGACATCTCTTTGGCAATGAAGTTATCCGGCAGGTCAAAAAGGCTCTCGGCATGACCGTTCCAATAGACTGCCTTGAGTTCCTTGTCGAGAACGAGTACGCCAAACGGCAGGTTGTCGAGAACCTCCTGAAAATATGATGAGGTGCGCAGACTTTCTTCTTCTGTTTTTTGTTTCAGTGCGGCTTCCGCCACGCGGCGTTCGGTAACGTCCTGCAAGGTTTCGATGGCGCCGGTTACGTCCCCGTGTCCATCGCGCAGGGGCGCTGCGGTGAAATAGACCCAACGGCCTCCGGTGCCAAAATTCGGGAAAAAGTCCTCGGCTTCGTAGGCGCCCTGGACGAGTTCGGAGCGCCGCCATTTGTCGAAATAGTGCCGGCTGACTTTGCCTCCCGACGCCTCGTCGACAATCAGATCGGCCATCACGGGCCTTTTGTTCGGGTAGAAGGCCCGCCATTGATCGGAGGTGCCAACGATGGATGCTGCGCTGACTCCGGTAAGGACCTCGCAGGCGTGGTTCCAGTGGGTGATAACGTGGTTGCGGTCGAGAACAAAGGTGGCTACCGGGCTGCCACCGACGATCTGCGCCAGACGCGCCTGACTTTCTTCGCGCTCGATTCTGGCGCGAACAGCCGCTTCCTCGGCGCGTTTGTAAGCGCCTATTTCGGAAGCTACGCCGACGTAGCCGAGGAAGCGACCGTCTTCGTCAAATTTTGGCCGACCGCTGACACGGATCCAGAGTGGGCGGTTGCCGCTCTGGCTGGGATATTCAAAATCGCGGAACGGCAGATGCTCTTGATTGGTCCGGATGTGGCTTGCCCAGTCGACGCCTGCCGAATCCAGCGAACCGACGCTCTCCCAGCGGGGTTTGCCAAGGGTGAGCGGCAGCGAGACGCCGGTGATTTCCACGAACTCACGCGAAAAATAGGTGAAGCAAAAATTCTCGTCCTGTTCCCAGTACCAGTCGGCGGCCAGTTCGGCAAAGTTCTTGTAGCGCAGTTCGGCTTCCTGGCGCGCGTGCTGACGGCTGCCGTCGACCAGCAGGCCGGCTATCTGATAGTCGTCAGGCGTCCCTTGCTCATGCAGGCGGCAGGTTTGTCGCAGCCAGCGAAAATCGCCCTGCGGCTGGACTATCCGAAGCAGGCTCTCGACCTCTTGCGTCGCAAGCAGCGTGGCGTAATCGGGCAGCGCTGCGCTTGCGTCGCGCGGCAGAAGCCACGGGGTCAGCCAGTTGTCGCCTGACAAGTTCGCGCCGGCAAGGCCGAGCAGATCCGCCAGCCCGTCGGTGACAAATACAGGCTCCACTTTGCCGTTGCGTAGGCGCAGGATGAACTGAACCGCCAGTAGTCCTGTATCCCTTGCCGGGAACAATTGCGCCTCTTCGGAGCCGGCATTGGCGCTCATCAGATACCCACGCCAGATTGAGTGGCGTTTGATGCGCGCAGTATCGCCTGGTCGGACAGCGAGGCGGCGAGGAGAAAAGCTTCGATGAGGGTGTGGAAGCTTGGCGACAGATTCTTGTTACCTTGCGCTTGCATACGATCCGCTCCGTTCGGCTAAACGTTCAAGAAAGTTCACGAGGCAAATCCTACGCCTATTTCTGCCTTTTCTGATGGATGGAAGTCATCACTTCAGGGGAGTTGATCTCAGGTGGTACCGAGCGCATTGCAGAAACGGAGCGTCTCGGGGTAGGGGAAGAAGTCTTCGACGTGACCGCTGCGAATTTTCTCCTGCGTTTTTTTCCAGAATCTCGTGTCGAGCAGGTCGCGGTGGTACTTGAGGAAGGCGGCTCGAACCTTGGGGGAGCCGAGCAGGAAGGTGGCAAATTCTTCGGGGAAAATGTCGTTTTTTGCCACCGAGTACCAGGGCTCGGCGGACATTTCCATTTCCGGGTAGGGCGCCTCGGGAATAACGCGGAAGTTGCAGTCGGTCATGTACTCGATTTCGTCGTAGTCATAGAACACGACGCGGTTGTAGCGCGTGACGCCGAAGTTCTTCCACAGCATGTCGCCGGGGAAAATGTTGGCGCTGGCCAACTCGCGGATCGCATTGCCGTATTCGCGTACGGCATTGTCGATTTCTTCTGGCGTTGCCGTGTCGAGGTAGATGTTGAGCGGCGTCATGCGGCGCTCGATGTAGAGGTGTTTGATTACAACGTCGTCGCCATCCTCCTCGATCAGTGAAGGCGCCACTTCACGCAACTCCTGCAACAGGTTTTCCGCGAAACGATTCCTGGGCAGCGCTACGTGCGAGAACTCCAGGGTGTCAGCCATGCGGCCCACGCGATCCACTTGCTTGACCAGCAGATACTTGGCTTTGACGGTGTCGTGGTCGACCTCTTTGGTGGCGGCGAAGACGTCCTTGATAATCTTGAAAACATAGGGGTACGACGGCAGGGTGAATACCATCATGACCATGCCGCGAATGCCCGGTGCAATGATGAATTTGTCTTCCGAGTGGCGCAGGTGCTGCATCAGGTCGCGGAAGAACATGGTTTTTCCCTGCTTGCCAAGGCCGATCATGGTGTAGAGCTCGGAGCGTGGCTTGCTTGGCATGATGCTGCGCAGGAACTGCACGTAGCCGGAGGGAACTTCCATATCGACCATGAAATAGGCGCGCGACAGCGAGAAGAGCAGGCTGATGCGCCACGGGTCGAGCAGGATGGTGTCGAGAACGAGCTTGCCTTCCGGTGTGTGTAAAACAGGAACGGCAAAGGAAAACTCGAGGTGACCGTTGATCGCCTTGCCGATGATGTAGGCCGCCTTGTTGCGGTAGAAGGCCGAATAGAGCACTTGGATTTGCGCATTGGCCTCGGCCTGTGGCCAGCCGCCAAGGTGCGTATGAACGGTGCGCATGACGTAGGCGATGTCGCGGCTGAGGTTTTCGAAGGGACGTTGCCAGTCGAAATCGAGAACGATCTGCCTGAGCGTGTCGCGCAGGCCGCGCTGCAGCGGGTAGTAACTGGAATAGGTCGGCGGGTAGGAGTCGATGTATTCGGTAGACACCGCCGGGCGGGCAAAGATGTAGTCGTTGTGGAAATAGGTCCGGTCCAGGATCTTCGAGCACACCGAGTTGAAGAAAGTCTCGGCGAGTTCCGGTTGCTTGTGGTTGATGAGCTGGCCGATATAAAGCAGCTTGACTTGCTGCCAGGTGTCGTCGTCGAGCGATGCGGCGCCAAATTCGGCGCACAGCAGATCGGCGTTTTCGTCGACCCGGTCGTCGTAGGAGCGTATACGATCGCGGACAGCGGTCTGCACTCCCTTCCAGTCGGCAACCTCGAACAGAGTCTTGGCTTGTCGGCCATAATGACGGATCAGGCGGTAATGACGGTTAAAGCCGTCAATCATCGTCTCGGCGATGCGCTTGGCGAGGGGGTTTTGAACGGTTGAGATTTCCATCTTGGCGGGTTCTGTCGTCAGGGTCGCGGGGATTGTAACATCGCGGATGTCGCACCGAACGGGCGGGCTGCCTCAATCGGGGTTCGCCGGGAAGGCGTTGGCAGTGTAAGAAAATCCTGATCTCACGGATCGACTGATCAGGATTTGTTCAGGTTGGTGTCAGGTAGCTCCAATAAACTGGGGCTGTGCAAATCAACCAACCAACTCACCAGAGGCAAGGGGATAGCAATGGCTGCAGGGAAATCGAAGATCATCTATACGCTTACTGACGAGGCGCCGCTTCTGGCGACTTGTGCTTTTCTGCCGATTGTCCGGGCTTTTACTCGACCGGCCGGTATTGAGATCGAGAAAAGCGACATTTCCGTGTCTGCGCGCATCTTGTCAGAATTCGCCGATTTCCTGAGCGATTCGCAAAAAGTGCCGAATGCGCTTGCTGAACTGGGTCGCCTGACCCTGTTGCCGGATACCAACATTATCAAGCTGCCGAATATCAGCGCTTCCTTGCCACAATTGACCGCTGCGATCAAAGAGTTGCAGACGCGCGGCTTCAAAATTCCGGACTTTCCGGAAAACCCGAAGACGGACGAAGAGCAGTCCATCAAGACCCGCTATTCCAAGTGTCTGGGCAGTTCGGTCAATCCGGTGCTGCGCGAAGGCAATTCAGACCGTCGCGCCCCGTTGGCCGTCAAGCGCTATGCGCGCAAGAACCCCCACTCGATGGGCAAGTGGAGCATGGCTTCGCGTACCCATGTGGCGCACATGACGCACGGCGACTTTTACCACGGTGAAAAGTCGATGACGCTGGACAAGGCGCGTGACGTCAAGATGGAGCTGCTCACCACGAGCGGCAAGACCATCGTGCTGAAGCCGAAGCTCTCCCTGCTCGAAGGCGAGATTATCGACTCGATGTTTATGAGCAAGAAAGCGTTGTGCGACTTTTACGAAGCGCAACTGGAGGACGCCCGTGAAACCGGTGTGATGTTCTCGCTGCACGTCAAGGCGACAATGATGAAGGTCTCGCACCCGATCGTTTTCGGGCACTGCGTCCGGATTTTCTACAAGGACGCTTTCGAGAAGCACGCCAAGCTGTTCGAGGAATTGGGCGTCAATGTCAATAACGGCATGTCCAATCTTTACGACAAGATCGCCAAGCTGCCGGAGTCGAAGCGCGATGAAATCGTGCACGACTTGCACGCCTGCCACGAGCATCGCCCGGAGCTGGCGATGGTCGATTCGGCGAAAGGCATCACCAACTTTCACTCGCCGAGCGATGTGATCGTTGACGCTTCGATGCCGGCCATGATCCGCATCGGCGGCAAGATGTGGGG
>CAJAHZ010000286.1 GCA_903939665.1 uncultured Pseudomonadota bacterium
ACTTGGCAACTTTCACACCGCCGCCCTTACCGCGGCCACCTGCGTGAATCTGGGCCTTCACCACCCAGACTTTGCCACCGAGGGATTCAGCTGCCTTGACCGCGTCATCGGCGGACTGACAGAACACCCCGCGCGGAACGACAACGCCGAATTTCTTCAGGAGTTCCTTACCCTGATATTCGTGAATTTTCATGCGCTTTCCTTGCTTGAGTTGAAGTTGCGAGCTTTAGGCAGACAGCGTTGGAGCCTTGCTTTTCTACCCGGTTTTTTGGCTGCGGTACCAACGCGGGTAATAGCGCTGTACCACCTCCGAATGCGAATCCAGCGCGTGGCACTTGTCGAGCTGATAGGGCTTGTGCGCGCCATCCTCGTTGTCCCGTACATCGCTGGCAAAAGTTTGCAGTGCGGCGGTCGGCAGGTACATCACCAGTTCGGTGATATGCGAGCAGCCGCGCGTGGCGCCGAACAGTTCCTTGACGGCCTTGCGAAAACCGTGAAAAAGATTCAGACCGATCAGTTGCGAGTAAGCCGGATGAATGTCATCGCAGAAACCTTCATAAGGCATGGCATCGGTGCAGGCCACCGCATCGACGATATTCATCGCCGCATCAACCGTCACACGCACCGACATGTCGTGCACCGCTTCACCAAGGGCAATGGTCTTCGACGAGAGCGGATAATCGAGATCCTTGACGTCGGTCAGCCGCGCCTCGATATCCCAAAAGCCATCCACACGTTTATAACCATCAAGCTGAACGCTGCGAACATGCATTCGGGTACGCTCAACGGAGGGGGGGAGCAGCGGCATTGATAATCCTGAGGGGGATGCGCAAGCTTATTTTAGATTCGACCGGAGCGATGAATGGTAGCACAAAAATTCAAGGCACCTCTATAAAAATACATAATTATGTATTTTTATAGAGGTGCTCGTTCTGTAAGGGCGGGCCCTCGCATCAACGGCAGGCGATCAGAATTCCCGTGTTGCGCGCACTGGAACGCCATGGCAAGCGTTGACCAAGGCTGAGGCTTGCCAAGAAAATCATTTTTCATCGGGTACGACATGCCGCCTCCTTTAATGGTGCAGTATCTTCGCCAGAAACCGCTAAAACTCCTGAAACACCGTGCCGACAATCTCGCCACGCTGAAAAGCCTCGAAACCATTCAGGCATTTAATCAGCGCCGACTTACCTGAACCTGACGAAAACAACGATCGCTTCGCCCTTTTTACAGGCGTCGTGCAATCGCCATATCGACGGACACTGGCATTACAATCGAGTCGTCTTTCTGCCAACACCATGCCGATGAAAACCGAATCCGTCCGCTATACCATCCGCCCAACCAACCCTGAGGCGCACCTTTTTGAGGTCAGCTGTTCCGTTAGCAGCCCCGCCTCCTCCGGCCAGCGCTTTGCCTTGCCGGCCTGGATCCCCGGCAGCTACCTGATTCGCGATTTCGCGCGACACATCGTCTCGATCCGTGCCGAGTCCGCGGGAAGACCGGTGCGCCTCGACAAGATTGACAAGCACACCTGGCAAGCGGCTCCCCTCAAAGCAAAGGAAGCGCTCACCGTCACCTGTGAAATCTACGCCTGGGATCTCTCCGTACGCGGCGCGCACCTGGACCAGACACACGCCTTTTTCAACGGCACCAGCGTTTTCCTCAGTCCGCTCGGCCACGAGCACGCACCCTGCCTTATCGACCTGCAGCCCCCATCCGGCAAAGCCTATAAAGACTGGCAGATTGCCACCGCACTCGAACCGGCTGGCCGAGAAAAACGGGCCGCCAAGCGATATGGTTTCGGACTCTACGGTGCTGCCAACTACGACGAACTGATCGATCACCCGGTCGAAATGGGTAATTTTACGCTGGCCAGTTTCAAAGCCTGCGGCGTGCAACACGATGTGGCCATCACGGGCCGTCATGATTGCGACCTTCAACGCCTGAGCGCAGACCTCAAACGCATTTGCGAATGGCAGATTACTTTCTTCGGCAAGCCCGCGCCAATGGCGCGCTATGTCTTTCTCGTCACCGCAGTCGGCGAAGGCTACGGCGGACTTGAACATCGCGCATCGACCGCCCTGCTCTGCTCGCGCAACGACCTGCCAGCGCCCGGAATGAACGGCATGAGCGAAGGCTATCGCACCTTCCTTGGCCTTTGCAGCCACGAGTATTTCCACACTTGGAACGTCAAACGCATCAAACCGGCGAGCTTCACGCCCTACGACCTGAACCGCGAGAACTACACCTCTCTGCTCTGGGCCTTCGAGGGATTCACCTCTTATTACGACGATCTGGCGCTGCTCAGGAGCGGCGCCATTGAACCCAAGGACTGGCTGGAACTGACGGCAAAGACCATCAGCAACATTCAACGCACCCCCGGTCGCCACCGGCAAAGCCTGGCCGATTCTAGTTTCGACGCATGGCACAAATTCTATCGCCCGGACGAAAACACGCCAAACGCGATCGTCAGCTATTACGCCAAGGGCGCGTTGGTAGCGCTCGCACTGGATCTCACC